>CAUSUG010000136.1:0-6044 GCA_963534765.1 uncultured Oribacterium sp. | reverse complement strand
GCTAAAATAAAAATTCATTGTAGAAATTCAAGTTAAAATAAAATTTAGTGCAGGAATAAAAGCTTAAATAAAATTCATTGCAGAACTTATAGTTTAAGCAAGCTAGAGGAAGATATGCTATACTAGAGAGGAAAGAAATACATGAATTTGGCACTCATTGTGAATCAAACAAAGCCAGAGGCAGAGAGCTTCCAGAAAATCATAGAAGAAGAATTAGCGAAGAAAGGCATTCTTCCCAAGATTTTTTTGAATAAGGATTTTTCCAGAGAGGATTTTGTGGGGATGGATTGCCTGATTACCTTGGGAGGAGACGGCACGATTCTCCATACCACCGGGGTTTTACAGGGAATGCCGGTTCCGATTTTAGGAATCAATGCGGGACATCTTGGTTACCTTACGGAAATTCGCCAGAGAAGAAGAATTGCGGAAGCTATAGAACGGCTTGTGGCCGGGGATTATGTGGAGGATCGAAGAGCTATGCTTTCCGGCAGCATTTTCCGACAGGGAAAGGAGATATTTTCGAGGTCTGCCTTGAATGAGCTTTTACTCTCCAGAGTGCGAGGGGTGTCCATACATCATTTTCAGGTCTTTTGCGACGGGATGGAAATGGTTCACTATTCCGCAGACGGAATCATCATTTCCACGCCTACAGGTTCCACCGCCTATAATCTTTCTGCGGGAGGCCCCATCATTTCCCCGGAAGCGCCGGTATATATCATGAATCCTATCTGCGCCCATTCCTTAAATGCCAGAGCAGTGGTTTTGGATAATCGGAGAACCCTGGAGATTGTGATGGAGGGGGGAGATCAGGTGCTGTCCTTTGACGGAGAGGCTCCTATCGAACTTTTGGCCGGAGATGTGGTGCGAATCAGGAAGGCCAAGGAAGAAACGGTTTTGATTAAATTTTCCAAGGAAAGTTTTCTTCATACTTTGCGAGAGAAGATGGCAAACTTATAAGAGAGGTTTTTGATGAAAAAGACAAGACAGGATAGAATTCTTTCTTTAATCGAAGAACAGGATATTGAAACCCAGGAGGAGCTGGCCAGACAGCTACAGCTGGAGGGGTATTCCGTAACACAGGCCACGGTGTCCCGGGACATCAAGTCCTTGCAGCTTACGAAAATGCAAAAACACGGCAAGATGGTTTACCAGAGCCTTTTAAAGGAGTCTCCGGAGAGAGATTTGGAGAAATTTGTCCGGGTTATGCGGGACGGCACGGTATCCATGGCGGTGGCAGGTAATATTTTGGTCATCAAAACCCTTTCCGGTATGGCAAATGGAGTGGCTATGGCCATTGACCAGCATCATTTTTCGGAGATTGTGGGAAGTCTTGCAGGGGATGATACCATCTTCTGTGTAACTTCCGGAGAGAAGGATAGTCAGTCTTTAAAGGATAGCATTGAAAACCTGATGAGAGGCTAGTAAATAAGGAGGAAGGCATGCTGGATCGACTGCTGGTAAAAGATTTAGCCTTAATAGAGAAATCCGTTGTAGAGTTTTCCGGCGGCTTAAATGTCTTAACCGGAGAAACCGGAGCGGGAAAGTCTATTTTGCTTGGCTCCATTCAGCTGGCTCTGGGGCAAAAGGCCAATAAAGACCTGATTCGTCATGGAAAGGAACAGGCCATTGTGGAGCTGGACTTCTCCTTAACGGAGGAGGAACTGCGCCGGATTCAAGCCTTGGAAGAGGATTTAGAGCTGGAAGAGGAAAGACTTTTGATTCGCAGGAAGATTTCTGAAAAGAAGTCCGATATTCGTGTCAATGATTTAGGGCTTACCCTGGCTAAGCTTCGGGAAATTACCGGCGGTCTTTTAGATTTGCACGGACAGCATGAGCATCAAAGCCTGCTTCGAGAAGGCTCCCATTTGGAGATTATCGACGACTTTCGGAAAAAGCAGGGGGGAAAGCTTTTAGAGGAAGTGGCGAATGCTTACCATTTGCTACAGGAAAAAAAGAGAGCCTTGCAAAAATTTTCCTTGCAGGAATCGGAAAGAACAAGGGAGCTGGATTTTCTGGATTTTGAGATTCAGGAGCTTGCGGATGCCCATCTTTCCGAGGGGGAAGAGGCGGAACTTACTAAGGAATACAGCCTTTATGAAAATATGGACAGGCTGAAGAGCCTGCTTCTTTCCGCAAAGGAAAGTCTGGAGGAAATGGATTTTCATCGTCCCATTCAGGCGGTGGAAGAGGCCAAGGATTTTGATGAAAGCTTAAAGGGGCTTTCCGACAGCCTTTATGATTTGGAGGCGGTGGGAGAGGATTGTCTCCGCTCTTTAGATCATTATCTGGACCATGCGGAGGTGGATGAGGAAAAGCTCTTTACCTTGGGAGAACGGCTGGAACAGATTCGCAGAGTCATGATGAAGCATGGAGGCACGGAAGCTAAGGCTCTGGCTGCATTGGCCAAGAAAGAGGAAAGAAGAACTTTTCTTTTAGACTATGAGAAGGACGAAGAGAAGGCGAAGAAGGCCATAGTAGAACAGGAAAAGCTCCTTAGGGAGAAGGCGTTACTCCTTTCCAAGGAAAGACAGGAGGATGCCAAGGTCTTGGCTATGCAAATTCAAGGGGAAATGCAGGAAATGGGCTTCCTGGACACCAAATTCGAATTCCATTTTCAGGAAAAGAAGGAGCCGACGGAAAAGGGCCTGGATGAGGTAGAGGCCTATGTGAGTCTGAATCCGGGAGAGCCTCTTCGCCCTCTTCGGGAGGTAGGCTCAGGAGGAGAGCTTTCTCGAATTATGCTGTCTATTAAGACGGTGTTGGCGGATACAGAGGGTGTTTCTACATTAATTTTTGATGAGATTGACAGCGGAATTTCCGGAAGAACCGCGGAGAAGGTGGGAGAAAAGCTTCAGAAGATTGCGAAGAATCACCAGGTGATTTTGATAACCCACCTGCCCCAGATTGCGGCAAAGGCAGACCATCATTTTCTCATTGAAAAGACGGTGGAGAATGGAGTCACCCACACAGGGATTCATCCCCTGGAGGAGAAGGAATCCATAGAAGAGCTGGCAAGGCTTCTTGGGGGAGATGAGATTTCGGAGGCTTCCCTGGAAAATGCAAGAGAGCTGAAGGCAAAGTCCAAGGCGAAGAAGCAACGGAAAAGCATGTGATATTTAGGAAGGAGGATAGGATGAAAAACATTTTATTTCTTGCATCAGAGGCAGTTCCCTTTATCAAAACAGGAGGTTTGGCGGATGTGTGCGGTTCTTTGCCCAAAGCTCTGGATTCCAATTACTTTGATTGCAGGGTGATGATTCCCAAATACATGTGTATTCCGGAAGAGAAAAGGTGTGAATTGCAGTA
This sequence comes from uncultured Oribacterium sp., assembly GCA_963534765.1. GTDB lineage: Bacteria > Bacillota > Clostridia > Lachnospirales > Lachnospiraceae > Oribacterium. Next base: position 2,738 of record CAUSUG010000136.1, on the reverse strand, counting down.
TAAAACCCACTTCTACATGGACTACCTGGGACAGTCCCGTTATGTAGGCGTTTTGGAGAAGGAAGTGGATGGCATCCTATACTACTTCATTGACAATGAATACTATTTTTCCGGAAACAGACCTTATGGAAACTGGTACTGGGATTTGGAGAAGTTCTGTTTCTTCTGTTATGCGGCTTTGTCCGCTCTGCCCCTCTTGGATTTTCATCCGGATGTGCTGCATTGTCATGACTGGCAGACCGGATTGGCACCGGTTTTATTAAAGGATCGTTTTGCGGGAGGTGAGTTTTTCCGTTCTATCCGTTCCGTATTTACCATTCACAACCTGCGTTTCCAGGGCGTGTGGGATATTAAGACCATTAAACGCTTTACCGAGCTGTCGGATTATTATTTCACCCCGGATAAGCTGGAATGTGATAGAAACGGCAATCTTTTAAAGGGCGGTTTGGTTTATGCGGATGCCATTACTACGGTCAGCAAAACCTATGCCAGGGAGATTCAGTATCCCTTCTTCGGGGAGGGGCTGGAAGGTCTTTTACAGGCCAGAGACCATGATCTTCGGGGAATCGTAAACGGAATTGACTACGAGGAATGGAATCCCAAGAGAGATCCCTTCCTTCCTGCCAATTATGATTCTGTCTCCTTCCGGACGGGAAAGCCGGAGGTGAAGAAAGCCTTACAGGAGGAGCTGGGATTGGAGGTGGATCCGAATTGTATGCTGATCGGTATGGTTAGTCGTCTTACGGATCAAAAGGGCTTGGATCTTCTGGTAAGAGTCTTTGATGAAATCTGTCAGGATAAAATTCAATTTGTTGTGCTGGGTACAGGGGAGGACGGCTATGAGAATTTCTTCCGTCACTATGCTTGGAAGTACCCTAAGAGGGTTTCTGCCCAGATTTACTATTCTGAAGAGAAGAGCCATAAAATCTATGCAGGCTGTGATGCCCTGCTGATGCCATCTCTCTTTGAGCCCTGCGGTCTTTCCCAGTTGATTGCCCTTCGCTACGGAACGGTTCCCATTGTCCGGGAAACCGGAGGCTTGAAGGATACGGTAGAGCCTTACAACGAATATGAAGGAAAGGGAACAGGCTTCTCCTTTGCCAATTACAATGCCCATGAAATGATGGCAAGCATCCGTTATGCGGAGCAGGTGTATTATGACCATCGGGAGGCCTGGGAAGAAATGATTGCCAGGGGCATGGAACAGGATTATTCCTGGAAGAGCTCTGCTCTACAGTATCAGGAGCTTTATGACTGGCTGGTGGAAAGATAAATACTTTCAGCGAAAGGTAAAGTACTAAAAATAAAGCTGAAAATGCTGTATCTAAAGTATAAAGAAGGTATTAAAACGTAGTAGGCTGTAATGATAAAAGAAAAGCCGAAGAAAGGAAACAAAGAAAAAGCATGACGTTTCAAGAGCAACTTTTAGACAATTATTTATTGATCTCAGCTCTGCTCTCCTGGTTTGTTGCCCAGGTTTGTAAGACAGCGATTGATGCTTATTTTAATAAGGGAATAAATTGGGAAAGAATGACCGGTTCCGGAGGAATGCCCTCCAGCCATTCTTCTACAGTGGTGGCTTTAGCCACGGCGGCCGGGATTTCATACGGAGTGGATAGTGCTATTTTTGCGGTGGCTCTGGTTTTTGCCGTTGTGGTGATGTATGATGCCACCGGAGTCAGAAGAGAAACCGGAAAGCAGGCGGTGATTTTGAATCGTCTCTTACTGGATAATCCTTTTGCCTGGACCGGTAAGGAATTTGAGAAAAAGCTAAAGGAATATGTGGGGCATAGCCCCCTGCAGGTTTTAATGGGAGCTATTCTGGGGCTTGCCATTGCAGTAGGAATGGGGTATGTCTATGGCTATTTTGGATAGGAAGAAAAGGATAAGGCGGTTTTTCTGCCTTATCCTTTCCCTGCTTTTTCTTCTAAGCTCCTGTAAAGGAATTGCAATTAGCGGAAAAACGGAGAATATCCCCGGCTATACGGAGGCACAGGCGATGATTGTAGTAGGCTCGGAGCGAAATCGCATTCAAAATGTGATGGGAAAGGAAGTCTGGGATCTCCCTGTAGCCGGACAGGTGGAAAAAACCTACGGAGAATATTTCCTGGCTAAAACCAAGGAGTTTCTGCAAGATATCCGTACTTTGAATCTGATGGCGGAGGAAAAGGGAATTATTGCCAATGGAACGGAGATGGAAAGCATTCGAGCTGCGGCCAATGCCTTTTACCAAAGTCTCAGCGAAGAGGACAAGGCCTTCTTTGGAAACTGCAGTCTGAAGGACGTGGTGGATATGTATGTGGCTTACTTTGTGGCGGAGAAAACCGCAAAGTCTCTTTTGGCCAACGTGGATACGGAATTAAGTGCGGCGGAAGCCAAGGTGATTTCTGTGGAGCAGATTGTGGTACAGGATGAAGCCCTGGCGAAAGAATTGGAGGAGAAGGTAAAGCTTGCCGGAGCCAATTTTTCCTATTATGCCAGACAGTATTCCGAGGATCCGGAATTGCAGAAACAGTTGGCCTTTGGAGAAAGTGAGGATGAATACGCGAAGGTAGCATTTTCCTTAGAGGACAATGAGATTTCCTCTGTTTTTTCTCAGGATGGAAAGTACTACATTTTAAAATGTCTAAGCTCCTATGATGAGGAGGCTACCAAAGAACGAAAGGAGAGACTGGAAACCGCTATTCGCTCCTTGCATTTTCAGGAAAGCTACGAGGCCTATCAAAAAGAGCATATTG
>CAUSUG010000135.1:0-6087 GCA_963534765.1 uncultured Oribacterium sp. | reverse complement strand
AAATATAACTATATTATTTTTTTCAGCCCCTTCTGCACTATAAAATTCATTCTTCTATTCGGCCCTATAGCATTCCAAAATTACAGCTTAATTTACAAGAATGCTCTTACCGTTTGATTTTACAGTTAGGCATTACCGTTTTGTTTTACACTCTGGCAACGCCACTTTTCTTTGCGGCTTCCGCAACGGCATTTGCCACTGCATCTTTCACTCTTTTATCAAAGGCTGCCGGTAAAATGTACTCCGCATTTAGTTCCTGATCGCTCACCAGTTCCGCTATAGCATAGGCTGCGGCAACCTTCATTTCATCATTGATGTCCTTTGCCCGCACATCAAGGGCTCCTCTAAAGATACCCGGGAAGCATAGTACATTATTAATCTGGTTCGGAAAATCCGACCGCCCTGTAGATACTACCGCAGCCCCTGCCTCCTTCGCATCTTCCGGGAATATTTCCGGGATAGGATTGGCACAGGCAAAGATAATGGGCTTCTCCGCCATGCTCTTCACCATATCCTTATTCAGGGTTCCCGGTGCGGAAACTCCGATAAAAACATCTGCATTCTTGATAACATCAGAAAGACTTCCCTTTTCCATGGAGAGATTGGTAATCTCTGCCATTTCCATCTTAATGGGATTTAAGTTCTCTCTCCCCTTATAAATAGCACCTTCCCTATCCGTCATAATCACATGTTTTGCTCCCATGCTTAAGAGCAGTTTGATAATGGCAATGCCTGCCGCTCCGGCTCCGGAGGTCACAATCTTCACTTCTTCGATTTTTTTCCCGGTAAGCTTTAAGGCATTAATCAGACCTGCCAAAGTGACCACCGCAGTACCATGCTGGTCATCATGGAAAATGGGAATATCACAAATTTCCTTGAGTCTCTTTTCAATCTCAAAACAACGGGGTGCAGAAATGTCTTCCAGATTTACTCCTCCAAAGCTTCCGGCAAGGAGGCTCACCGTCTTTACGATTTCCTCCACATCCTTCGTTCTTACGCAGAGCGGAATGGCATCCACATCTCCGAAGGCCTTAAACAGCACACATTTTCCTTCCATAACCGGCATGCCTGCCTCCGGTCCTATGTCTCCCAAGCCTAACACCGCAGTTCCGTCCGTTATCACGGCCACCGTGTTCCAGCGTCTGGTCAGCTCATAGCTTTTCTCTACATCCTTCTGTATCACTAGGCAGGGTTCCGCAACTCCCGGGGTATAAGCAAGACTTAGTGCTTCTTTGCTATCCACCTTGGCTCTCGGTGTAATTTCCAGCTTTCCCTTTAATTCATAATGCAGTTTCAATGATTCCTTCGCATAGTCCATTTTTCTTCCTCCATACTTTATATCATTTCTTCCGGTTTAAACACTTCATCAAACTTCTCTTCCGTCAAGAAGCCAAGCTGTAGGCAGGCTTCTTTTAAAGAGATGTTTTCCTGAAAGGCCTTCTTCGCTGTCTTCGCCGCATTTTCATAGCCGATATAGGGATTTAAGCAGGTTACCAGCATCAAAGAGCGATGTAGGTTTTCCTGCATTTTCTCCTTGTTCGCCTTGATGCCAACAACACAGTTCTGATTAAAGGACAGCATGGCATCGGAAAGCAGGCGTACAGACTGCAAAAAATTGTAAATGCACACCGGCATATATACATTTAGCTCAAAATTTCCCTGAGAAGCCGCCATGCCCACCGCCACATCATTGGCCATGACCTGAACGGACACCATGGTAAGGGCCTCGCACTGGGTGGGATTGACCTTTCCCGGCATAATGGAGCTTCCCGGCTCATTTTCCGGAAGGAAAATTTCTCCCAGACCGCATCTTGGGCCGCTGCCAAGCCAGCGAATGTCATTGGCTATTTTCATTAAATTCGCTGCCAAGGCTTTCAAAGCGCCATGGGCAAAAACCAGTTCATCCTTACTGCTAAGAGAATGGAATTTATTGTCTGCAGTTTTAAAATCTTTTTTTGTCAGTTCGGAAACTGCCTTGGCCACTTCTAAATCAAAACCCTTCGGGGCATTCAGTCCCGTTCCCACTGCAGTTCCCCCAAGAGCCAGCTCCCGAAGTCTGGGAAGGCTTAATTGAAGCATCTCCATCGATTTTTCCAGCATAGCTTTCCAGCCGCTGATTTCCTGAGAAAAGCTAATCGGTGTGGCATCCTGCAAATGGGTCCGCCCTGTTTTTACAATGCCTTCATTTTCCTGCATCAGTCTTTCAAAGGATTGAATGAGGGTGTCAAGACTGGGAAAAAGTCTCTCCTCGATTTCCAAGGCTGCTGCGATATGCATGGCTGTTGGGAAGGTATCGTTGGAGCTTTGGGACATATTTACATGGTCATTCGGATGTAGAAGCTTTTCTCCTGCCATTTCATTGCCCCGATTCGCAAGGACTTCGTTCACATTCATGTTGGACTGGGTTCCGCTTCCAGTTTGCCATACCACAAGAGGAAAGTGCTCGTTGAGTTTCCCCTCCAAAATCTCATCACATACGTCGGAAATCAAAGTTTTTCGTCTTTCATCCAGTTTACCAAGCCGGTTATTGGCCATTGCTGCCGCCTTCTTTAAAATGGCAAAGGCACGAATAATCTCTGTAGGCATTTTCTCCGTTCCTATTTTAAAATTCTCAAAACTTCTCTGGGTTTGTGCCCCCCAGTATTTCTCCACCGGAACCTGCACTTCCCCCATGGAATCGTGTTCTGTTCTATAGTCCATTTCTTTTCCTCCATACAGCATTTACAACAGGGAAAATTACTTCGGATAGATTTTATCAAAAAAATGGCTGAGGGAACAGGCTGGATTCTATTGGATTCTTTAATTTCCACCGGAGCATTCTTTGGATGTCATTTTGTAAAATTCTTCAGATGTCTTTTTGTAAAATATACTTGACATATCAAAAACAAGGTGTATATTGGTCATGTAAAGTATTTACGACATTTTGTAATACATATTGCTTTCACCCAAGAGTGAAGGCAAAGAAATGAAAGGAGTTTTCGATGAATTATTTCAACTTAGGAATCGCTGTAGGTTTTTTTGCCAGTTCCCTCTTAGTTCTATTTCGTAACAGATTGAGTAAGGATAAACAGGATTGCTATGATGAAAGGCAGGTAATCGTCCGGGGGAAGGGCTATCAATACGCTTTTTTCACCACCATGGGACTCCTCATGCTGTACGCTGCTTTTGCCGAGCCGATTGAGAAATATTTGGAAGCCGGGATTATTCCCCTTGCCATACTCCTCTTCTCAGGACTGATCCTGATGGGATACTGCCTTTTCCACGATGCCTTCTGGGGGCTTATCAGTAAGAAAAATAAAAGGATTGGCATTACTGTATGGGCTCTGTTCAGTGTACTGAACGTCTTTAACACCGTAGAGAATATCTCTCCCGATAAAATATGGATTGCCGGAAGGCTCAGCAGCCGCTTTATGCTTCCTCTCCTTCTCAGTATCTTTTTTGCCATTGCCCTGATTCTTATGCTACTGAAGAATCGAATGAAGAATGATGAAGAGTGAGGTGAAAAATGAAGAATCTCCGTTTAAAAGCCGCCAGAGCGGGAAAAGACCTGTCCCAACAGGAGCTTGCGGATCTGGTAGGCGTCAGCAGGCAAACCATCAATGCCATAGAAAAAGGGGACTATAACCCTACCATCCGCCTCTGCCTCGCCATTTGTCATGTACTAGGGAAAACATTGGATGAGCTGTTCTGGGAAGAAGGGGAAGACACCCCTTAAATCAGTTCCTCTAACTCTTTATCCGAAAGACTGCCCTCTTCATATAATTTTCGGAGTAAGCTCTCCGAAAAATCTTGTTCATAATAGTCTTTGGCAAAGTCCCGGAATTTCTCGAAACTTTCAAAGGTATAGGCTAGTAACCACTGCCCACCATCATTTTCCCCTAAGGAATTTTGATGTAGTTCTCCATCATACCAGAGGAAAAAAGTCGTTTCTCTTTTTTCCTTTGGTGAAAAGAGATTCTGATATTTCTCCGGAAGCCCGGCATAGATCCGCTCAAGTATACTTTGCTCCTCTTGTTCTTTCGCAAACAGATTCAATGCACTTTCATGCGCGAATCCTTTCACCAGCACCAGCTTTTCCGTAAAAATCACGGATAAGGAATCTCCTGCTCCATTATCCACACGATAATGAAGCTTATCTCCGTCTTCTGTCTTTCGAATTAAGCGCAGATACTCTTCGGAAGGATCTGTCAAAGCATTATCCAAAACATATAACGCTTCAAGCTTCCGTTGCATTTCATTCCAATCCCTATATTTCATAAAACACTCACTTTCCGTCGTTATCTTCGTTCTCTCCACAAAGCTCTTTTAATTCCTCAAAGCTATAGTCCCGATAGACCTTTCCTCGTCCCAGCAAAGAATCTGCCGTTTCCGGCAGGGCTTTCAACAGTGCTGCCGGCTGAATTTCCTTCGGCAGAGAAATCAATTCCCCATCCGCATCTTCCGCCTGATGTGCCATAAAAATAAACTCTCCTCTTTCCCAGTCCATGGCAAAGCTATTCATCACTTCTGTAGCAGGCACTTGCAAGAGACTTTCTTCCTGCGAGATGATATTTTCATAGAGAAATTCATACAGGGCTTCCTTAGCGATTTTAATTACTCTAACGGTGTTTTCCTTCATCCTTTTCCTTCCTAATCTTTATCCGAACTTTATCCGAAAATAACTTCCCTAATTCGTTTTAAACTCTCTTCCTTTTCCAAATATTCATGCATAAAGGGATACATAAAGAAGCTCATGGGGCGAACCTGCGTAGGGCTGGCTACATCCCAAAGCTTGCTTTTTGCCCAGCTCTCTATGACTTCCAATACCTTGTCTTTTTGTCCAAGATACCGATAGCAAATACAGGCTTGCTCGTAATACAGTTCCCCAAGATTTAAGTCCTTGATTCTTTCATAATAGTCCACTGTATCCTCCGGACTGCCCTTCATAAAAAGTAAATTCAAAAGCTTCTTCCGATCAAAGTCTTTTTCCGGATTCAGCTTGCCCTCTGCTATCAATTCCGAAGCTGTTTTCGGTGCTTTTGGCGGCTGATAATCCTTGCTCCTTGATTCCGGTAAAATATCCTGCTGCATATAGTCCAGGAGGATCTTGCAATAATTGTATCGTTGGCAAGAGCCCTTAAGGCATTTCTCTTCCTCTGCTTCCATTAGCCTGCTTTGCTCTTCTTGAAGAGCTTTACTTACTTCCGCTTTCCGTCCAATTTTCTTTGCCGCAAAGCACATGGCCATCATATATTCGTTGGCTACATTGGAATAATACCACTCATCCCAAAAGGGCATTAAAAGGAGAGTATGGCTTACCGCCTCTTCATACTTTCGGTCAAAAAACTCCACCCCGCCCCTTACCGCAAGATTTTGGTGAGGAAATTTCTCTTCAAAGGCATCTAGTTTAGCCAAACTTTCAGCGGAACCATTTTTAATTTCTTCGCAAATGTCTCTGTACTTCTTAGGTAGTTTTATTGCTTCCATCAGCTTCCCTTTCTCGGACAATACCCCCGTTATCAATGCTACTTCCCAAATATCAATATCCGGATTCTCTTCAGTCTATAGTTTGTATAATCTCATCTACTAACTCTGAAAGCTCTGCTGCTGCATAAATCACCTCATCCGGATCATGGATATAGCAAAGAATCTGTCCCTCTTTTCCCTCCTTATCCGGGTCAAAATCCAGCATTAAAAAGCAACTGTCACAATACTCCGCAAAGGGAATCCATTGCTTATGAAAAAGATAGGGTTTAATCCTGCTATCCCGCATTTTCTCTATGTCTTCTTCAGTGAAATAGTCCGGAAACTCTGTCAGAAGAGCATCTCTGTTCTGAAAATATTGCTTCGTCCTCTCAATCTGCTTCATACTCATCAGGTTAAATGACATTTCCACACCATGGATTACAGAAGGTAAAATACTAAAATATTGGCTTCCGTTTTTATAGCTGTAAAGCTCCTTAAAGTCTTTCGGTAGTTTAACGGAGAGCTTCTTCTCAAAAGCTTCTATCTCTTTCTGTGAAGCCCCGGGAATCTCTTGATACTCCTCCCAATATCCCTCTTCTATCGGATCATCCATGTCCAGTTCCTCAAAATTCTCTACTACGT
>CAUSUG010000134.1:0-6122 GCA_963534765.1 uncultured Oribacterium sp. | reverse complement strand
ATGGTTTCATCGAAGGTTGTTCATTCTCGTTTCCGTTAAAGAGGGAGAAGGTGAGTGGAATCCCATCAGCATCCATAAATAGCCCCATCTGTACAATCGGGTTCGGACGGTTTTCTTTGGAATGGCCATATTTTCTGAAGTCATCTGCTTCTTCAATCTCGAAGTAATAGTTAGTGCAGTCATAGTAAAGAACTCTTTTGTGTCGATTCAGTACCATTTCGGAATTCTTGTAAAGTTGAGACTGGAAAAAATCATTCTCTTTTGCAAGGATTTCCAGTGCACGGTAAACGTGATGGAGCTTGCAGTCAGGCTTTTCAAGAAATTTTTTTGAAAGTTCAAGAGAAGACCTCTTGGATCCGGGATAAATAATCCTGGAGAAAAGCAACATCGACAGGATTTGATTCAGGTCAAACTCAAACTTGTACTTTTCGGCAATCTGTGTACAGATGTCATGGATTTTTAAATCATAGTAGATGTCCTTCAGAAAGAGGTAGCCTACGTTTACGCTACGGCAAGCTTCTTTCTTAATCAAGGTCGAAGAGGAATACTTAAGCATAATGTCTTTTTTTGAAGCTTTTTCTTCTGCGGAGCGTTTGGCAGCGTACTGCTTTGCCCACTCCAGCGGAGTAAGATCTCCGCAAACCTTCAGAAGTTCATCTTCCGAACCAATCTTCTCTATCGTCTTTGTAGTGGATTTACCATCTACCCAAACTGATTTACTCAGGTAATAGATGGTCTGATTCTTCGATTTTGATACAGATACTTTCATGACGCAGTCCCTCCATGCGCCCATTATACCATATATAGCCGAATATAGCTAGTACTATTTTCAAAAAATTTGACAAAAAAATACAGGCTTTTCAAGGCCTGAGGAGATTTTGGAACTATGTAACTGTCAAACTCCCGCATAAGAGCGAAAGATAATGCAAATCGAAAAGAATCCACTTTTTCTTTCTCCTTTCCTATAGAGTGTTTTGCTTAAGCAGTGCCGTATGCGAGTGAAGCTTATGATATTTAATGTCTATTAACGGAAACAGTATAGCATTTTTATGAATGGGACGAAAGAAATATAGTGCGCAGTATAAAATGAAAAAATTGACTCCATTTTAGGTAAAGCATGGTAAAATAAACCGATTATTTTTGTAGAGTTTAGAGGCAGCTTGAGGGAAATAGCGGATTTTTTTGACTACGAAAGTTTTTAATAGGAGTGAGAGACTTGCTGAAGATCTTTATTTTAGAGGATGAAAGAATACAACAATCCCGCATTGAAAAGGTGATTAAGGAGCTGATTAGTAGGAAGAGCTTGTCTTGTAAGGCACCGGAAATTTTTGGAAATGCCGGGCAGCTTCTTAATGCGATTACGGAAAGAGGTTCTCATCAGCTTTTCTTTTTGGATATTGAGATTAGAGGAGAGGAAAAGAAGGGGCTGGATATTGCGAAAGAAATTCGAAGCAGGGATCCCAATGCCACTATTGTATTTGTGACAACCCATTCGGAATTTATGCCGATTACCTTTCGCTATAAGGTTTCGGCGCTGGACTTTATTGACAAAGCTTTGGATGAGGAACATTTTTCCGAGCGTGTGGAGTCGGCTATTGAGTACACGTTGGAAAAACTTGGCGCTACTGTATCGGAGGATTCTTTCAGTTTTGAAACGGCCATGGCCAGAGTGCAGGTTCCTTTTCATAAAATTTTGTATTTTGAATCTTCGCCTACCGTCCATAAGGTGATTTTACATACCAAGGAGGAAAGAATCGAGTTCTATGCAGGGCTTTCCGACCTGGAAAAGGCGGATTCTAGACTGTACCAATGCCACCGCTCCTTTGTGGTCAATCCGAAAAATATTGTGAAGATTGATAAAGAGGAGAAAATGGCGATATTCGAGAATCAGGAGAGCTGTCTGATTTCCCGGATGAAGTATAGAGGACTTTTGGAACGGATGAAGTCGATGAAGCAGTAAAAGATTTTCAGAGAGGAGAAGGTATGGAATCCATGATGAATCTGACAATTGAATATGTGAAAATCGTCAACGTGATGTTGTTCTATCGTCAGATTAGCGATGAAAATATGCCGCTCTGGTCTTTTCTTCTTGTTCCGGTTCTTTTTGAACTACTGTTTTTCTTTTTTCCGCCGCTTGCTTTCTTCGGGTATTTTGTGAGCTTCGTGCTGTACAGCTTTTATCGAAATCGGGAGAAAGACGGAGGGCTGAAGCTTTTTTACGGCCTTTATCCTATTGTTTTAGAAAGTCTGCTGGGAAGGCTGCTGGCCTTCTATGTCTTTCCGTTCTTTGGCATTTCCGTTTACAATGAGGCGAGTATCGGCGGATATGATCTTCTGATTGAACTTCTGGTTTTCCCCCTCTATCTTGTTATTATAAAATCCCTGAAAATCAATTTTCAGGAGCTAAAGGCAGGCTTTGCGCGTGGTTTTTTTCGCCGCTTTTTACTGCCGATTAATCTCTCGATGATGGTTTACACTGTTTTGATTACAGCCTTTTTGATGCTGCGTGACAGATTTTCTTGGGCGGACAGCCTTCGGGGACAGCTGAATAATCTCTATATCATTATCTTTTTCGTGGTGCTTTTATATATCAATGCCGTTTCCAAGGAAAGACTGGAAGCGGAAGTGCTGGAGCAAAAGGATAGTGAGCTAAAGGCACTTTCCGAATACAGTCATCATGTGGAGGAATTATACGGAGAGATTCGCAGTTTTCGGCATGACTATATGAATATCTTAACCAGCTTGAAGCTGGGAATTGAGCGGAAAGACTTTGACAGCATTCAAAACATTTACAATACGGTTCTAAAAGATAGTGGAAAGCCCTTTTATAGCAGTAAATTTGACCTTGCAAAATTAAGCCGGATTGAAAATGATGCGGTAAAAAGTGTCTTATCCGCAAAGCTCCTGGAGGCCCAGAGTAAGGGGATAGAGACTTCTGTGGAGATAGAAGAAGAGATTTATAATTTTCAAATCGAGCTGCTGGATTTCATCAAGATTCTTTCTATTCTTTGTGACAATGCCATAGAGGGATGTCTTACTGCTGAAGATCCGAAAATCGCTATCGCCTTGATACGTGAGGAGAGAACGCTCATTTTGGTGGTGGAAAACAGCACAAAGGCGGAAAAACTGGAGCTCTCTTCTATTTTCGATAAGGGGTATTCCTCTAAGGGGGAAGGCAGAGGACTGGGTCTTTATAACGTGCGTACGATTCTGGAAAAATACCCAAAATCCCTAATCAGTACCCGCAGCGCCAATCATCTTTTTTCTCAGACCATTCAGTTTTGCAAATAGACCTTGGTAGTCTTGATCGGGGGCTATTTTTTGTGCGTTCTTTTAAGTGATACTCCTTTCAAAAAACTTTTTTTGCTGCTATACGATCCTCTTTTAGTCTGTTTTTTCCGGAAAATTACCGTTCGCGACAAAATAAGTACCGTTCGCGACAAGCTTATTTTCTCTTTCGGCACACGTTCTATAATGAGCCTCGTAAACAAAAAAGAAAGGGAGGTTCACTGAGATGTTTAGTGTAGATGAAATCAAGAAATCCTTTAAAAATAAAGAGGTATTAAAAGGCGTTTCCTTCTCCATAGAGGAAGGTGAGAAGGTCGCTTTGCTGGGGAATAATGGAGCGGGAAAGAGTACGCTGATGAAAATCATTGCCGGTCAGCTGGAGGCAAATTCCGGTACCGTGAAGACGGCACTGGATTATCAGACAGAAATCGGCATGATGCCCCAGGGCGATATTTTGATTGATGATTTGACGGTTTCGGATTTAGTACAGCTAAAAAGTGCGATGAATCGAATTGCAATAGATGTGGATAAAGCCTTGGAAAAAGTTTCCTTGCAGGATTTTAAAAAGCAATATGTGGGCGGTCTTTCCGGCGGGCAAAAGAGAAGGCTTTCCTTACTGCTCAGCATTTTAAATTCTCCGAAGCTGATTTTTCTGGATGAGCCAACAACCGGAATGGACTTAGAATCCGTAGACCGGTTTTGGAAGCTTCTCGAGAAGGAAAAATATACTTCGGTGATTGTTACCCATGATTTTAACCAGATTGATCACTTCTTTACGAAGGTGATGATCTTAAAGAATGGACGAATTGCAGCAGCTGAATCCGTAGAAGAGATTCACCGGCAGGGAAAAACGATTGAAGAGTTTTATAGAGAAAAGGTTGAAAAGGAGGCCTAAAAATGATTAGCATGATTCAATTAAAGCAGGTGTTACGAAACAGAAGATTTGTCTTATTTACGATTCTTCTTCCACTGGCCTGGTATATGTTCTTATACAATATTCAGGCGGATATGCTACCGAATATTATGCTGGGGATTGCCGTGTTTATCGGTATCATCGGAAACAGTCTGGCAACCTTTAGTAAAAGAATCTCCTCTGACATCGGTTTTTATTCCTTTGAATCCCGATTTTCCAACTACGGGATAAAAAACTATCTTTTGGATCAGACCTTCGTGCAAATCGTGTTAAATGCCTTGATCTTTGTTGTTGTTTTAGGCGCTGCGACGGTATTTGCCAAATTCCCGATTAACGGAAAGCTGGGCATTCAGTTTTTCTTATTGACCATCATGGGGATTTACTTCAGCGTTATCGGCTTTGTACTTGGTGTGAGATTGGATGCCAAACTCATTGATACAGTGGGATTTCCGGTCATTATTCTGGCAGCTTTGACCATTATACCCTTCGCAAGCTTCGGAGCAGAAAGCGGATTTATTTCCCTTGTTGCCAAAGTACAAAGGATTTTCCCGGGCTATTATTACACGAATATGATGAATGCAATCTTGTCCGGAAATGGAATTCAGCTAAAGGATATGCTGCTCTTTATAACAAGCTTTGTACTGAATATCATTCCTCTGTACTTCCTTGTTCCCAAGGTGAAATTCAGTAAGGCAAAATAAGAGATCTTATGCAAGGAAAGAAGTTTTATGCAAAGAAAGAAAATCTATGCATAGAAAAGCGGAGTCCTATGAAAAACCTTCGTTCTTATGTAGCATCTCCGTCACTTCGTTTGCAAAATAGAAGGCATATTTTAGCTGTATTGCTGTTTCTTCTATCCGCCATGCCTGAAGACTTTTCTTGTGTTGCGGTGCAGCGAAGAAAGACTGATTGTTACAATCTGCAAAATAAATACGAGACTCGTTACTGTAAAAGGAAAGCTTGTGGCGGGAAGTCATGCTGTTAAACCATTCGATGACAGTGGGAGTTAAGAATTTTCTTGTAGATTGTTCATTCGTACAGTAAATGTTGTAGTGTTCGTTATGCTGTATATCTTCTACATCGATTTTCTTCCCGTCTTGCATGGTGCCGGGATAATACCCTTGGTTTTCAAAGAGAAGGAAATGCTCTGTCGGAACAATTCGCAATTCTCCTTTAAGAGAGAACGTGTTCTTTATGGAGTAGACTTGTCCGAGAAAGTGGGTAACATCATAGTAACCTTTATTTCCTTTTTCGACGTTATAGGCATATAAATCCACTGTTTTGAGATCTCTTTCATCATTAAGCTCCAGTATTCCGGATTGGATATAGTATTCTGATTTAGGAACCACTTCTTTTACTTGATTCGGAGCAATGTCATGCTCCATATCGATTTCCGATGAAGGATAAAGGGCTTGCAGTATCGGAGCCAGAATGTCACTTTCATAAAGCTTGCGGAGCTTAGCTTTTTGCTTTGCTTCCCAACCGGGACCTATCAGGTTATACAGTAGGACACTGAAAATGTGAAGTGCCAGAAAAAAGATGCCCAGTCTGACGAGGAGCATCATAAGTGCATCTATAAATTCACTGCGGGGAAGAATACCTTCATCGGTAAGGAGCATCAAACTGCTACCGCCAAGAAAGCAAAATAACAAAAGAAGCATGTTTCGAACAAAATAATTTTGTACTCTTTCCTTCCAAGTGAGGATATTCCGTATGGCTTTCCAACTATGTTGAAACCGCGCAGTATTCTGAAGTTCATTTATTTTCTTTAGTTCTTCCTGACTTAAACCCATTTTTGATCTCCTTTCTTTCCACTCGTATCATAAATGCTTTAAATAAAGAATCTTATTTTTTTGCTATAACTTTTGTTATAATGGTAAAAAATAAATTATTCTAGAGATTTTTAAGTATAACATAGGAG
>CAUSUG010000133.1:0-6156 GCA_963534765.1 uncultured Oribacterium sp. | reverse complement strand
CGTACGTACAGTGCTGTGAGAGGACGGCGGTTAGTCGCCGCCTCCTACTCGATTTCATAATCCGGAAACATTCTTCAATCTGCCATCGCTTTTGATTAATACTTATAATCGTTGCCACATCATCTTCCAGGTTTGTGCATACGGCATAGAAACCGTCATAATGTTCCTCTATAAATTCCTATAAATCGATATTTCTGAAAGAAGAGTGAAGAGTCTTTACGGGAACTCTCTTTTTTGTTATAAAAGAATGGAAAAATGCTGGAAAATTACAAGAAATTTTCTTTTAGACCAGGAGGCCAATATGGGATTAGAGCAGGAAAATCCGGTTTTATTTTTGGAACAGGCTAAGGATGCATTAAAGCAGCTGGAGGATTGTAAAGTCCGCAGCGAGTCTGCCTTAGAAAAAGAAAAGCAGGGAAAACTGGATTTTGAGCAGGAGACGGAAGCTCTAAAGCAGAAAATCGAAAAAACTATTCAGGAACGGAAAAAAGAGCTGGAAAGCAGCTATGATCAGCAACTGTCGCAAAGTGACGGCAAGATTAAAAAGGTTCAGGAAGCCAGAGAAAAAGCGAAAAATAAGGGAATTAAGGAGAGAGTGGTAGAAGAATCCGGTCCCTTGAAGCAGGAAAATGTGGAGCTGAAACGGCAGTATCACGGTATTTGCACCAGAGAGGGAGCGCCTTTATTCTGCACTACAAAGCTCTTCGGCATCTTATTTAAGCCGGTGTCTTTCTCCGAAGTGTTGGGGATGATTTTCTTTTTCTTACTCTTTTTTGGGGCCGTTCCTATTGCTATTTACTATTTTCTGGTTCCCCACAGAGCTCTGTTTTTGGTAGGAATCTATCTTCTGGACATCTTGATTTTCGGTGGCCTCTATGTCTTTATCGGGAATAGAACCGTGGGCAAATATAGAGAGGTGGTAAAGCAGGGAGCAGAGATCCGAAAGAAGATTCTTCGCAATAAGAAGCAGATAAAGCGTTTAAAGAATGAGATTCATAAGGATTCTAATGATGCGCCCTATCATCTGGAAGAGTTCGATGATGAACTGAGCAGACTGAATCAGGAGAGAAATGAAATTATTGCACAAAAACAGAATGCTCTCCACAGCTTTGAAACGGTAAACCAAAATATTATACGAGATGAAATCGAGAATACGGAGAAGGAGCGACTGGCTACTTTAAAAGAGCAGTGGCAGCAAGCTTCTCAAGAGAGGAATAGTTTAGAAGGGCAAGCGCAGGAAATGCAGATTGCCTTAACCCATAAATTCGAACAGTTTATCGGGAAAAAGCATTTGAATGAAGAGGATATATTGAGAATGATTCAATTCCTGCAAAACGGACAGTGTAAGAGTCTGACAGAAGCGGTTTTAAAGCTGGAAGAGCCGGAAGTAGAATCCGTGGCGAATCCTCCGGCAGATTCTGCAGGTTAAACGACACAAAGGGGCTGTAAAGATCAAAATAACAAAAAGATGTTTAGCAATATAGGTCTGAGACTGTGGCGAAGCCGACGAAGGCGTTCCCCAATCTCAGACCTATATTGATAGAAAAATATTTTTATTCTTAACGAGTATCGCTCGTAGTGCCGGCGGTATCTCGTTTATTATTTTAATTCCGTTTGCTCAAAGGGAATTCCCAGTTCCTGTAAAATTTTGGCTTCTCTATGATGGCAGGTGAAGAGAAGAATCTGTGCCGGATAAGCCTTTTTTACATAGCTGAGGCTGGCGGAAAGTCTTCGTTCATCATACATAGCAAAGCTGTCGTCAAAGAGCAGAGGAAGGTATTCCTGATTCTCTTTCTGCAGCAGAAGTGCTATGGAAAGTCTTAGTGCCAGATAGAGCTGATCAATCGTGCCTGTGGAAGCCTGTTCCAGAGGGAAGAATCCTTCCTTTGCATTGACATAAAGCTGTAGGTTTTCATCGATCCATAAGGAATCATACCGACCATTGGTGATTTCGGCTAAGGCATGTCCGCAACTATCATTTAGGTGGAAGGCAAAGCTTTTACGAATCTCTGTGGCAATCTGTTGAATTCGCTCCTTCGCTTCCCGAATAGACTCCAGCTTTTCCTGAAGCTTTTCGTTTTCTTCCAGAGAAGGACGAAGTAAATCCGCCTTGTTTTGTAAAATACCGTACTGACGAAGCAGTTCTTCTCTTTGTTCTCTATGGCTTTCCGCAAGACTGCTTTCCTTCCAGAGAGCCTGCTCTTTTTCGTAATTTTCCTCTAAAGTCTGTAAAAGCTTTGCTTTTTCTTCTCTTTCCGTCCACTTTTCCAAAATTGTGCTGTAGTACTGCATAATCTTAGCTTGAGAATAGCCTTGACTTGCACTCTTTTCGGAAAGCTCTTCCTTGCTGCTGTTTTGAAATTGCAGAAAGGCGGAAATTTGACGTTTTCCCAGAAGCTCTTCAAATTCTTGTTTTTCTTTCTTTATCCAGTTTTGATGTTGCTTAAAGACTCTTTTTTGAGAAAGAGCCAAAAGTAGAAAAAGTAAAAAGGCACAAAAGAAAGGGTACAGGTATGCGGAAAAGCCCATAGAAAAGAAAGGGAAAGGCGGTAAACTGATCATGGTATAGGCATAAAGAAAGCTCATTACCGTTAAAACTGCAAAGCAAAGGGCAAAAAGGCAGAAGATAGGGTATAGAATCAGGCTGCCTTTGCCAAGCTCCTTTTCCTCCTGGGCATGGTTCAGATACAGCAGCATCCGATCTTGCTCTTCTAAAAGCGCTTCCTTATTCCGGACTTCTTCCTTTTCCAAAAGAGTGGAAAGTGCTTCCAGTTCATTTCTGCTTTCTTGAATTTTTTCTTTTTGTAATTCCAATGAGGGAGATTCCTTGGATAGGCTAATCTCTTCTATAGAAGTATTGGACAGGGGCTCGTGTTCCGACTTTGCATTAGAGTCCGGAAGTTCTTCCACATTGATTTGGGAAAGCGCCTTTTGGGTATTCTTTACTTCTCCCAAAAGTGAGGAATAGCGCTTTGTGGCCTCGGGAACCATTTTCTCCAGCAGTGCGGCTTCTTCCCTGTCCAAATAACGGAGTGCCGCATCGGGACTGAGTTCCACATTTCCGCTTTGCTGAAAATTACTCAGCATTTTTTGGAGCTCAAAAACCATCTCTCTTTCTGTAGAGGATTTTAACTGCCGGATAGACACGGTATTTTTAAAGCTGTCCAAAGAAAATGGCGCAAGAACGCTCTGTAAAAAACTTTCCCCATCAGGGATGAGCTGTCCGGATGCCAATGGGGTGACTTCGGCCTCTCCCCCTAGGATAAAATCCCTTTGGATGCGGTAGGACTTTCCCCGGTAGGAAAATTCCAGCGTTCCTCCGAAAGCCGTTGCTCCGGAAAAGGGGCGATATTGGAAGAAAGCCTCCCGTTTACTGGCTCCCTTGGGAATCCCGTAAAGCATGGCTTGAATGAATGCGTGTATTGTACTCTTTCCTGCCTCATTTTCTCCATAGAGAATCTGCAGGGAGGGAGAGAAGTCCAGAGAATAATCCGAAAATTTTCCAAAGCCGGCGATGTGTAATTTTTCCAGTATCATGACTTTCCTCCTTCTAAGAGGGCAGAAACGCCGTAAAAGAGACTTTGTTTTTCCGAAGGATTTAAATCCTCCAAATCTTTTCTTAAATAGGATCGGATGAAAAAGCCCAGAAGGTCTTGCTGGTGTTCTCTGTAAAGCGCATAAAAATCATACTGAGGGATGGTATCGTCAATCCACTCCACCAGACGAATCTCCTTTGATAGAAGGCTGGGAATAATCTTTGTTTCAGGATCTCTGTTTCCGCTAAAACGAATTCTATAAATATTTTGCAATCCCCTTTTCTCGATTTCCTTTGTAAGACGTTGCCTAAGAGTTTCCTGTCCCACAGAAGGATCCAGACGAAAATGAAGAGGAATGTATTGCACAGAAGAGATTGTGTGAAAGGATAGGCTATCCAGTTTTTTTGTAATAGGATGGATATTTCCAAGGTATACCCCGTGTTTACCGGTGCTTTCCGGTCCCAAAGGCTCCGGGGATCCGGGGAAAACAGCTTTTCCTTCTAAGAACACGGCACGTTCTTTTCCTCCTCCCAATGCAACATAGGAAAAGGGCAGAACTGCATTAAAAGAGGCGTCTTCCGGGCTTTCCATCTTACCCCCATTCCATAACAAAAGAGGAATGGCATCCTCATGCACTAAAGCGAAGGACATGGCCTTAGATAGGGAAAAATCCTTCTCCTGAACAGCTAAAATCTCCATTTCCGGTTCAGGGATATAAAGCCTGCTGCTTTCTTCTGTGAAAATGTGAACATTTTCAGGGAAGGAGAAGTTACGGAGAAAGTAATTTTCCTCTGCATTTTTACAAAACAAAAAAACATGGCAGAAGGGGATTTTTTGAAACAGTTTGTGTAGAGTCTCCAAGTCCTTCTGTAAAGGAGGGAGATGGAAAATCTGTCCCATCAGAAATAAGGCATCTACATTTTCCTGTAAAACCAAATCTACGATTTTTTCTGCGGAATGGAGAAGGGCGTTGGCTCGTTCTCTTCCCCAGGGATGCTGAGCATCCGGAACCATTCCTAAATGTAAATCCGCGGCATGGATAAAACGCATAAGGAATCCTTTCTAAGCTAATTTTAGCCTCCCGGATACCCGAGAGGCAAAAATCTTATAATTCACAGTTTCCAACGGTTCTTGGGAAGGGGAGTACATCACGAATATTGCTCATACCGGTGATATACATCACAGCTCGCTCGAAGCCCAGACCGAAACCGCCGTGTCTTGTGGAGCCGTAACGTCTTAAATCCAGATAGAACTCATATTCTTCCAGATTCATATTGAGCTCCTCCATACGCTTCTTCAATTTCTCGTAATCATCTTCTCTTTGAGAACCGCCGATGATTTCTCCGATGCCGGGAACCAGACAATCCACTGCCGCAACAGTCTTTCCGTCCTCATTCAGCTTCATGTAGAAGGCCTTAATATCCTTCGGATAATCGGTTACAAAGACAGGACGCTTGTAAACTTCTTCGGTGAGGTAGCGCTCATGCTCGGTTTGCAGGTCACAGCCCCATTCCACCTTATATTCAAAACGGTCGTTTTGTTTTTGTAAAATTTCTACCGCTTCCGTATACGTTACTCTGGCGAATTCAGATTCCACGATATGATTTAATCTCTCCAAAAGCCCCTTATCCACGAATTGATTTAAGAATTCCAATTCCTCCGGAGCATTGACTAAAACATACTGAATCACATATTTCAGCATATCCTCCGCAATAAACATAACATCGTCCAGATCAGCGAAGGCCATCTCCGGCTCAATCATCCAGAATTCCGCAGCGTGTCTTTGGGTGTTGGACTTCTCCGCTCTGAAGGTAGGTCCAAAGGTATAGATGTCTCGGAAAGCCTGGGCAAAGGTTTCTCCGTTTAACTGTCCGGAAACCGTAAGGCTGGTCTTCTTACCGAAGAAATCCTCTCCGTACTGTACCTCACCCTTTTCCATAGGAACGGATTCCAAGGGAAGAGTGGTGACTTGGAACATTTCTCCTGCACCCTCCGTATCGGAAGCTGTGATAATGGGGGTATGCACATAGACGAAGCCTCGCTCCTGGAAGAAGGAGTGAAGTGCATAAGCCACCTGAGAACGAATACGGAATACCGCCTGGAAGGTATTGGTTCTGGGACGAAGATGCGGAATGGTACGAAGATACTCTAAGGTATGTCTCTTCTTCTGCAAGGGATAACTGGCTTCCGTATCTCCTTCTACCGTAATGGAGCTGGCCTGCAACTCAAAGGGCTGCTTCGCCTCCGGTGTAGCTACCAGCTTTCCTTCCACAATTACCGCAGCACCTACGCCCAGCTTGGCTGCCTGTGCAAAGTTCTCCAAACTGTCATGGTAAACAACTTGCAGCGGGGTAAAAAAGGTACCGTCGGAAATCACCAAGAATCCGAAATTCTTGGAGTCTCTGTTGCTTCGTACCCAACCGCTCACCATAACCTCTGTATCCAAATATTCTTCCTGTGATAGGAAAATGTCTCTTAATCCTGTAATTTCCATACTTCCCCCTTTATGTAAACAATATTTTTCAGTATATAGGAGGTAGAAAAAATTTTCAAGGAAATACGACGGAAACTCCCCATTAAATTGGGGGGGAGAATCAAAATAGTTTTTAAGCAATATAGG
>CAUSUG010000132.1:0-6224 GCA_963534765.1 uncultured Oribacterium sp. | reverse complement strand
CCCTGTTTTCCTACTGCCTCTACACTCATTACGTTCTATTTCACTACTTTCTATATTTTTGTATTTCCAAAAAAAAGAATAGACAAAAGCACTCTGGTCATATATTTTGCCGCATTCCAGGGCTTTAGATAGGACTCTCCCTCCCGTCTTTCCCGAATCTTAACCGGCACCTCGGAAACTGTCATTCCCGCCAAAAGCAAATGGGCCAAGGTATCCGGCTCCGGAGAGAAATTTCGTTCTCTGGAAAAACGAAGAATGGCTTCCCGCCCGTAAATCCGAAGTCCACAGGTAGGGTCCGTCAGTTTTGTTCCGGTTCTCAAAAGAATAGCCAGGCTGATTAAGGCGGAACCGAAGTCTCGTAAAGAGCCTCCCTTTTTCTTTTCCAAAAAGCGGGAACCGCAAACAATGTCTACACCATTTTCCGCTTCCTTAAGCAATGCCGCCACATCCTCAGCCCGGTGTTGTCCATCGCCGTCAAACTGCAAAGCATAGGCATAACCCCTTTGATCCGCATAGCGCATACCGGTTTGAAAGCAAGCCGTTAAGCCGAGGTTTTCCGGAAGGGCAAGGTAGGAATAGCTCTTTTTCTGACAAAGCTCCACGGTTCCGTCTGTAGAACCGTCGGAAACAATAATATATTCCGCCTTCGGGTCTACAGATAAAATATCTTCCACCACCGCATCCAGACTTTTCGCCTCATTATAGGCGGGAATAATCCAGAGTAATTTCTTTTCTTCCAACATATCCTCCTTAGAAGAATTTTATGCAAACCTTATATCTGTCTTAGCTAGGAAAGATAAAAATCATCATAATACTTTCCGTAAAAACCATAGCGGATAGTGTTTTCCGGCTTTTGAGAAGAAAAATCCGCCATCGGCTTTGTTTCTGACCGCATTGTTACAGCATCCTCTCCATCCGCATCCCTTTCCGATGCCTCAGAAAGGTAGAAACTTACTGCTTCTTCCACAAAGGGCGCGCCTGCCAGGACAGAAAAGCCGATACCCCCTGAGGGACGAGGATTGATTTCCAGAAAATAAAAGCAGTCCTCCTGCTCTTCATAAATCCACTCAAAGTTCACAAGACCGTATAAATTTAAGGCTTCCGCAATCCGCCTGCACTGCCTTTCTATGCCCTTCTCCGGCAAAATTTCCACACTGACGCCGGCTCCGTTTTTCGTCCGAAGATTTTCCTTCCGTACCAGTGCTCTATCCGCTCCCCCATGACCTCGAAAGTAATCTACGGTATAAACCTTCCCCTCGATTTTTCTTTGGAAAATGTAGTTCTTCTCCTCTTCCCGCCACATCTTATTGCAGAAAAAGCCCAGCTGATCCTCGTCCTCTATCTCGCACAAGCCCTCTGAGGAACGACCGTTTCTTTTCTTGGCAATCATGGGAAAAGATAGATTCTCAAAATCCAAATCTTCATACTCTTCCCCGGGAATCACGGAAAATCCCTCTTCCAGCTTGTCGGAAAGAAATTTACTTAAAAGGTATTTGTCCCGAATCAGACTTAGATCCCCCTTGGGAATACAAAGGGTAATTCCCTCCTTTTGAAAGCGTTCCTTATGTTTTTCATAAAAATCCACTTCCAAATCAATCAGCGGAAAAATAGCGGAAAGCTCCCACTCCTTACATAAGGAAAGAATTCTATCCAAATAATTCTCTTCTTCCCGTACCAAGGGAATTTGGGCAAAGTCCTTCACCCTTTTCGCCATGGGAATCCACTCTTTGGGATAGCAGTCCGCACCATATACGGTATAGCCCTTCTTTTCCAGTCCCTCTATAACCGTCTTGGTGGAAAAGGAACCCAGGGCTGTGCACAGAATATTTTTCATGAACACTCCTTCTGTAATATAGCGGAAATCCGATCAATGTCGGCAAACTCCAAATCAGGATAGATGGGCAAAGTCAGTATTTCCTCCGCAATTCTCTTGGCTATCGGCGTGCCATCCCCCGAAAACTTTCCTTTATAGCAATCATAATCGGAAATCAAAGGATAAAAGTATTTTCTGGGATGAATGCCTTCTTTTTCCAGAAGGGAGAAAATCTGATTTCTTCTTCCCTCTCCTAAAATCCGTACAGGAAGGTAGGCATAGTTTTTCTCCACACCCTCCTGCTCCTTAGGGAAAATAAGACCGGGGACGTCCTTTAACAGGCTTTCGTAATGCTGGTATCGCTTCTCTCTTTCCTTGATAAATTCCTCGATATGCCGTAAATTGCAAAGTCCCATGGCAGCGGAAAATTCATTCATTTTCCCGTTACAGCCCACCAGCTCCACGCTTTCCTGCCCCATAATACCGAAGTTTTTCAGGGCATAAAGCTTATGCATAAGCTCTGGATTTTTCTCCCCTATGCAAACCGCTCCGCCCTCAATGCTGTGAAAAACTTTGGTGGCATGAAAGGAAAACATGGAAGCATAACCAAAGCTTCCTACGCCTCTTCCATGGTAACGTTCCCCAAAGGCATGAGCCGCATCATAGAGTACCGGAATATCAAATTCCTTGGAAATCTTATCCAACTCCTCCACATCGCAAATATGCCCGTAGACATGTATCGGTAATATAGCCACCGTATCCTTGCTAATCAGGGAGCGAAGCTTCTTTACATCGATGGTATAAAAATCCTCTTCAATATCGCAAAACACCGGAGTACAGCCATTTCTGACGATGGCATGGGTGGTGCTGGCAAAGGAAAAGGGGGTGGTGATAATTTCTCCCTTCTTTCCCAGGCTTTCAATCAAAAGTTCTAAAGCGATATGTCCGTTTACAAATAGCTCCGTATTTTCCACGGAAAGAAAGGCGGAAAGCTCTTTTTTAAATTGTTCATGGAATTCTCCCATATTGGTTAAAAGACGAGTTTCCCATAACTTTTCCAAATAAGGAAAAAATTCCTCCAACGGAGGAAGGCTGGATTTTGTAACAAAGATTTCTTCTTTCTTTTTCATTACTTCCTCCTTAAATTCTGTCGAGATTTTTACAATTCTATAGTAATCCCATGAAAATGTAAATGCTCCCTAGTTCTTTTTGCGTTTTTGTGTTAAGGTTCATAGGTATATTAGAATTTAAGGAGGTTGACTATGAATCAAGCGAAAAAATTCGCTGCCATTCTTACACTAATGAGTATTTCCGCAACACAGCCCTTTCTTGCTTTGGCAAATCCTGTAGAGGGTACGGAAAATACCGCCATTGTATATACAGAGGAAAATGCCCCCTCAATTTCTCAGGGTCCTGTAGACGGAAGTAATAGTGCATCTGTAAGTCCCGGAAATACAGATTCCGGAAGCAGCAATGCCGGAGAGAATACAAACGGTACTTCCCAGAATAACGGTGGAGAGAACAATGCCACCGTACAGGAATCCGCTCCCTTGGAAAAAACAGAGCTTACAGTAGATGCCATTCGTCCCTTTATGACCACCGATCATGCGGGAGACATGGCCGCAGACCCGGTTTTAAATCTGGTTCCTTTGGCAACCTACTATATATATAATTCCGCCGGAGAACGAATCGACTACGGTTACAGTCAGGACAACCAGTCCTTTACCTTCAGCCCCAACGGCTTCCAGCGAATCATGCTGGAGCACCAGAACGTAGGAAGATGGTATTATCGTACCTATTCTCCATCCAGCTCCTGGGGTCCCTGGGCAGCTTCCGGAGAAACCACACCGGATAAGGGAACCGTTACTGCCATCATGTTGAGAGTCAAGGGCTATACCCATACCATGGGAGAAATCTACTACCGTGCGGTATTAAGTGACGGTACCGTAATCGATAGGGCGAAAATAGGAGAAGCCTCTGGAAGCTTTTCCGGGGCTAAATAAATTGTAAGATTAAAGATTACCGTTTGGAAAAACAGTGTGGAGTTTAATGGAAAGCGCGGAAAAGCATTAGACAGTGCCTATCAGGAGGGACTCTATTTTGAAAATGGAGAACCTAAGTACCAAACCGCCGACAACAGCCCCTATACCGGCTATGCCTTTGACCCGGATTCCAACCAGTACTACTTTGAAAACGGTGTTGCCCAGAGAGGCTGGAAGGTCGTAAACGGCTATCGCATTTACCTAAACGAACAGGGTATTGCCTTAAAGGACTTAGAGCCGATTATGGGTAAGCAGGCTGCCTACAGTATCCGTATTAATAAAGAAACCAGAACCCTCTATGTAATGACCAAGGACGAGGAAGGAAAATTCACTATTCCTTATAAAACCATGATGTGTAGTGTGGGACCGGATACCCCTCTTGGTACTTTCAAGATTTACCAGAAATATCGTTGGCACTTCATGCATAAGGATTGCTACACCCAGTTCCTCTCCCGTTTCTATAAGGGATTTTTGATTCATTCCTTATTATATGAAAAGGCAGACCCCCACAGCTTTGATGCCATCAACTACAACTTTATCGATCAGGCTATTTCCGGCGGATGTATCCGTTTAAGAGCCATCGATTCCCAGTGGGTCTACGAAAACTGTAAGAACGGTACCCCCGTAACCGTGTATTCCGATGCCTGGGACAAGGGTCCCATCGAAAAGGATGCCATCATGCAGGCTATCCCCAGAGAGCAGAATTACGATCCTACGGATCCTGTTGTTGCCGGCAAGCAAAGTGCAGAGGATGCCAAGAGTGTAGCCGACTCCAAGAAGGAAGTAGCTAAGGAAGCGGAAGAAAATATCATTGAACCCAATGCCTAAGGGACAAACAAATGAAAACAACCATCGTTATACCAAACTATAATGGAGCTCATTTTTTAGAAAAGTGCATGCCTGCTTTGCTTTCGCAAAGTAGGCAGGACTTTTCTATTCTTTTTGTGGACAATGCTTCCAAGGACGACAGTGAAAAACAAATCCGGTATTGGATGGAGCAGGATCCGGAGCGGATTTTCCTGATTCAAAATACGGAAAACACAGGCTTTGCCACTGCAGTGAACCAGGGAATTCTCTGGGCCAAGGGGCAGGGAGCAAGCTATGCCCTGCTTTTAAACAACGATACGGAGGTGGCTCCGGATTTTGTGGAGCAGCTTCTGCTTTTCATGGAAGAAAAAGAAAAAAAAGGAGAAAAGGTATTTGCCCTTTCCTCCAAAATGGTAAAGATGCATGACCCCAGCCTGATGGATGATGCCGGGGACGAACTGTGTCTCTTAGGTTTTCCCTTCCAAAGAGGTTTAGAGGATGAAGCCTCCCGGTGGACTAAGGCCGAAAAGGTATTTTCCGCCTGCGGAGGAGCTTCCCTATACAGTATTCCTCTTTTGGAAGAAACCGGACTTTTTGACGAAAAGCATTTTGCCTACCTGGAGGATGTTGACTTATCCTTTCGAGCCCAGTGGAAGGGCTACTCTGTGTACTACTGCCCCACTGCCCTTTGTAAGCATGTGGGTTCCGGAACCAGCGGTGGAAAATACAGCGATTTTAAGGTGGAGCTTTCTGCCAGAAACTCTATTTTCCTGCTTTATAAAAACTTTCCTCTCGGGCTGAAAATTCTGAATTTCCTTCCCTTCTTACTGGGAATTTTGATTAAGGCTCTTTACTTCCAAAAGAAGGGCTACGGAAAGGCCTATCGAAAGGGTATCTTTAAAGGCTTAAAGGAAAGAAAGGAAATGAAGAAGGTGGATTTCCGGGAAGTGCCTCTTGGAAGAATGCTGAGGATTGAGGGAAGGCTTTTTAAAAATTGCTTTGTGTATCTTTCGGAGAGAAAGAGGAGAAGAAAAGGGCTACGCTCCGATTCTTTGTAGGCAGGAAAGCGGGCACGCTTGCGCCAACCTCGCCACGTAGTATAGAACTGTAGAATGATAAAAGGCTACGCTTAGAAGCTGTACAGGTATGAAATCGGGCACGCTCCCGCTAACTTCGCCGTCGTAGCAGTACTAACTTCAAGCTTCGCATAGCTCGCTTTCAGTAAGTACTGACGGGCTCAGATTGCCCTCTTTCATACCTGTACAGCTTCATTCGCTTCGGCTTTGGATTTCTACAGTTCTTCTCTTCGCTGGCTTTCTGCAAGTACCGACGGGCTCAGATTACCCTCTTTCATATCCATACAGCTTCGTTCGCTTACATTATTTGATTTCTACAGTTCTTCTCTTCGAAGGCTTTCTACATGTACCAACAGGCTCAGGTTACAAGCTTTCATGCCTGTACAGCTTCGTTCACTTTGACTTTGGTTTTCTACAAGGTACCCGCTGGCTTAGATAAACCCCGTTTTAGTCCTGTTATTCATATATACCTGTCTCTTATACACA
>CAUSUG010000131.1:0-6238 GCA_963534765.1 uncultured Oribacterium sp. | reverse complement strand
ATTTATTAGACAAAAAACTATTACACAAGTTTAGCGATTAAGGAAAAATAGAGATAGGAGGAAAATATGGGAATTTATGATTACAGTGTAGAGAAGAGAAATGGGGAAATGCTATCTCTAAAAGAGTATGAGGGAAAGGTGCTTTTGATTGTCAATACGGCAACAGGCTGTGGCTTTACACCTCAATACGAGGACTTGCAGAAGCTCTACGAGAATTTCCATGAAAAGGGTTTGGAGATTTTGGATATTCCCTGCAATCAGTTTGCAGGACAGACGCCGGGAACAGATGAGGAAGTTCACCAGTTCTGTACCCTACAGTACAAAACAGAATTCGATCAGATGAAAAAAGCAAAGGTAAATGGTGCCAATGCTCTTCCTTTATACGGCTATCTTAAAGAGCAAAAAGGCTTTGAGGGATTTGGAAAAGGAGTGAAGGCTATGGCTATGGGGGCAATGTGCTTTGCCAAGGATCCAAAATACAAGAAGAATCCGGATATCAAGTGGAACTTTACCAAGTTCTTGGTGGATAGAAAGGGAAATGTGGTACAGCGTTTTGAGCCAACCCACTCTATGGAGGATGTGAAGAAGGCAGTAGAGGCACTCTTATAATTTGCTAGACTGAGCGATATAATTTTTTTAAAAACGAGTATCCTGTAAAAACTTGGGATGCTCGTTTTGAATATTCTACAATTCTGAATATCCTATTGTGCCTTTTCCTGTTAAAATGTGCGTATAGTATTTGAGAGTATCATTCTAATTGTTGGGGGCTGATATGGCGAAAAGAAGGAATCAAAAGTGGAAGTGGTATCATTTGCGAGAAATATTACTGCACAAAGCTGATGAACAGCATCCTCTAAGTATGGCGGAAATCCAAAATCATCTTAGGGATATGGACATCGAAACAGACCGGAAAAGTGTCTATGATGATATAGAGTGTCTTCGCCAAATGGGCTATGATGTGGTCATGGAAAAGCAGGGCAGAAGCTATGTCTATTATCTTGGCAGTAAGGAATTTGAACTGGCGGAATGTAAGCTTCTGGCGGATGCGGTGCAGGCCTCCCGCTTTATTACGGAGAAAAAGTCTAAGGAGCTCATTAAGAAGCTCACCACCTTTGTCAGTGAATATGAAGCCAGGCAATTAAACCGACAACTAATGCTCCCCGGACGAATCAAGAGCATGAATGAATCCATTTATTATGTGGTGGACGAATTACATAGAGCTATTGCTGAGAATAAACAAATCAGTTTTTCCTACCTACAATGGAATATGAATAAGGAACTGGTGGAGAAAAAGAAAAAGCCCTACCTGGTCAGTCCCTGGAATTTGATTCTGGAAAATGAAAATTATTACCTTCTGGGCTATGATGGAGAAGAGGAGATTTTCAAACACTACCGGGTGGATAAAATGAAGAATATCCGGATTCTTGATGAGAAAAGACTAGGGGAAGATGCTTTTCAGAATCTGGATATGGAGCATTTTCGGCAAAGAACCTTTTCCATGTTTGCAGGAGAACGGAAGAAGGTGAGCCTTATCTTTCGGGAGGAAATGGTGGGAATTCTCCTGGACCGTTTCGGAAAAGAGATTTCCCTTTTTCCTGCGGAAGAGCCCGGCTATGCCATTTGTCATGTGGATGTGGCAGTGAGTGAAATGTTTTTTGCTTGGGTGTTCTCTTTGGGAGGAGCCGTTAAAATTCTAGGGCCGGAAGAAGTTAAGGAAGCGTATATTCATGCTATGAAGAAGGGCTTGGATGAATACTGTTAAATCCTCTCAGGAAAGAAAAGTTCTTGCCAAAAAGAAAATAGCTGTTACAATAGGGAAAAGCACATTGTGCTTTTTCTTTTATGGTCTATGCTTTAACACATAAAAGCATAGACGCATAAAAGCGAGAAAGCGCAGAGAAAGCCAAATGAATTTGCAGAAAATTGTATCGGCAGAACTTTCTTGAAGGAACGGCCGGAACTATGCGTCTAAATAAAGAAGGGGAGGAAACTATGTCACTTATTGTATCGATGATTGAAGCGGTAACCGGATTTTTATGGGGAGACTTGGTGAAGATTCCACTACCCGGAGGAAGCAGTTTGGGACTCTCTTTGATGGTGATTCTATTAATTCCCGCCGGCATTTATTACACGATTCGCACGAAATTTCTTCCCATCCGTTTATTTTCAGAGATGGTGGCAGTGATTTTGGAAAAGCCTCAGGGAAAGGAAAAGGGCGATCTGAAGAAAGGAAAGCTGTCCGGCTTGCAGACTCTGATTGTTTCCACGGCCACAAGAGTGGGAATGGGAAACCTTGTAGGAGTGGTTGCAGCTATTTCCGCAGGAGGAGCAGGTGCGGTTTTTTGGATGTGGATTACTGCTTTAATCGGTTCTTCCACTGCTTTCGTAGAGGCTACATTAGCCCAGCTGCATAAGAGAAAAGATCCCTTATACGGGGGATTCCGTGGCGGTCCTGCCTACTACATCCATGACTTCTTTTTTAAGAAGGCTCCGGGAGAGGAGTTGAACGGAGAAATTCCTAAAAAGAAGAACATTATTGCGATTCTTTTTGCCCTTTCCGGTTTGATCTGTTGGGGAGGAATCAGTCAGGTTATTGGCAATTCCGTGTCCTCCGCTTTTGAAAATGCCTTTTCCATTAAACCGATTATTTCCACAGCGATTCTAGTGCTTCTGGCAGCGGTAATAGTCTTAAGAAAACACGCTACAGCAAGGGTTTTGGATGTGATTGTACCGGTGATGGCTGGCTTATACTTTGCTCTTACCGTTTTTGTAATCCTGAGAAATCTTACTTCTCTGCCAAGTGTATTTCAGAGAATTTTCTCCGAAGCCTTCGGTCTTCGGCAAATGGTGGCAGGCGGTTTCGGTGCGGTAGTTATGAATGGTGTGAAGCGCGGACTTTTCTCCAATGAGGCAGGCTCCGGCTCTGCGCCCTGCGCGGCAGCTGCGGCAGATACGGATCACCCGGCGAAAATCGGATTATTCCAGGCCATGGGCGTGTTTATTGATACCATTGTAATCTGTTCCTGTACCGCTTTTATCATGCTTTTGGTACCGGAAGAGCAGATTGTAAATCTTCAGGGAATGGATATTTTGCAGACTGCTATGGCATACCACTTCGGCTCCTTCGGAAAGATATTTATTGCGATTATTTTGTGGCTCTTCAGCTTTTCCACTTTTTTGGGAATCCTGTTCTATGCCCGTTCCAATATTTCCTACATTTTCGGAGATAACTGGGCTTCCCAAACCGGCTATAAGATTTTTGCTTTGATTATGCTGTTTGTGGGAGGCTTAGCGCAATACACCGTAGTGTGGGATATGGGAGACATGGGCGTTGGATTGATGACTATATTCAATCTCATTGTCATGTATCCATTAAGTAGAGAAGCTCTGGCAGCCTTAAGGGATTACGAAGAGCGCTTGAAGGAAGAACGTAAAGAAAAAAACAGAATATAGAATAAATGAGATATCGCACACTACCCGAGCGATACTCGTTAAGAATTAGGGGAGAAACCGGCTGTAAAGATGCGGTTTCTCCCTTATTACCGGGAAATAATATTATTCTTGCCTTTTCATCCTTAAAAAGGTATTCTTAAGTCAGTGAAATAATACTTTTCATTAAGGGGAGGTCAGTATGGAACAACAAGATGAACAAAAGGAAAAGTTACAGCAAGAGGGTGATTCCGGAGAAGCCGGGAGCACTGCTTCGGACAATCTTCAGGCGGCTGCTGAAGCTGTAGAAGAAAAGTTGGAAGAAGGAAAAGAAGAGCTGAAGAATCAGGCTGAGAATCTTGCAACGGAAGCGCAAGGGAAGGTGGAACAGCTGGCAGAGGAAGCTCAGGATAAAGTGAATGAAATTGCTCCTGAGGCGGAAAAGCAGGCTGGAGCAGTAGAAAGCAAGCTTGAGGAAGCTGTTCAAGAGGCACAAGCCCACGCGGAAGAAGCAGCAGAAAAAGTTCAGGACAAGGCTGCAGAGCTTGCAAAGGAAGCAGAAGCCAAAGCTGAAGAAGCGACTCAGGAAGCCGGGGCCAAGGCTAAAGAAGTAGTAAAGAAAGCAGAGGAGGCAACTGCAGCAGCCGGAGCAGCTGTGGCGGAAAAGGCTTCCGAAGTAAAAGAGACAGTAGAAACGGAAACCGATAAAAAGATTAAAGAAATTAAAGCCAAAAAACAGGTAAAGGACAATGCCAAAGCTGAAAATGCAGGAAAGAATAATTCCGCACTTTTTGTAGGAGTTGCCGTTGTTTTGATTTTGCTTGTTTTGGCATCTTTCTTCGCTCTATTGCCAAGAAATACCAAAGTCAATTTGGACAAGTATGTCACGGTAAGCTTTGACGGCTATGATGGCTACGGAAAAGCCTTAGTGAAGTTTGACAAGGATGCGTACCTCAAGGATTACAAAAAGAAAATCAAGTTAAAGAAAAGTGGAAATTTCCTGCAGGACAGCTTGACTAAGAACTACGGAGCGGCAGAGCTGCTTTATGATTTCTACATTGACGGAAACTGGAAGATTGAAGGGGATTCGTCGGACGGAAAGTTGAAGAACGGAGAGACCGTAAAGCTTAGCTGGGGATTCAATCAGGAAGAACTGGAAGAACAGTTCAAAGTTAAATTCACTTCTAAGGGAACAGAATTCAAGGTAGAAGGTTTAAAGGATGTACAGCTTTTTGATGCCTTTAAGGATTTTGACTATAAGTTTACCGGCATTTCCCCTGAGGGAGCTGTGGAGTGGAAAGGAACCGGAGATATGGATGGCTCCAAGGGGTACTACTTCACGGTTGAACCTTCCATGGATTTGAAGAATGGTGATAAGGTAAAGGTGAAAATTGAGCCGGCCAATCCGGAATCTTTGATTCAAAAATACGGTATTGCTCCGAAGGAAACAGAGAAAGAAATCACGGTAGAGGGCTTGCCTTCCTATGTGGAAAAGGCTGACGCAATCTCGGATTCTTTATTGCAGGATATGCAGAAGGAGATTACGGATAAGATTCAGTCTCAGTTAGCAAGCCAAGGAGAAGAGGTAAGCTTTGTGGGAGCGGAATACTTGGGATATTATTTCCTGACTTCCAAGAGTGCCAATGCCTTTGAGCACAACATCATGTTCCCGGTAATGAAGGTCAATGTGCAGATTAACATTCCGGATAAGAGTTACAATGCGCAACACAGCTATTATTTTACAGGCGCATTTACCAACCTTATGGACGAGGGAAGCGGTAAGGTTACAGTAGATTTAAATGATATGGATATTCCTTATCACTACGCCACCATCGATACCGGAGTGGTATCTTGGTTCAGTACAGTGAAATTCAATTTTAGCGGATTTGAAGACCTGAATTCTCTTCGGAATCAATGTGTAAGCCAGAAGCTGGACAAGTATACAGTAGAGGAAACCGTAAAAGATCCTGCGGCGCAAAGCACAGAGTCCGGTGCAGAGAATAAGGAAGAAAGCGCTTCTGCAAATGAAGAGAAGGAAAGTAGCTCTGCAGCAGAAAGCAGTGCGGCAAATCCATCATAATAAAGCTTTTTGTACAAAATTTCAAAATACGAAGATGGACTATGCTCTCATCCCTTGCAATTTAAATCTGCCTAGGGTAATATGAGATTCTCAAAGAGGGAAGATAAATTCTTCCCTCTTTTGCTGAGAAAATTGCATAGTAGGGGTGAAGAAGCTTAAGATGGCAGAGTTATTGGAAAAAATGGATAAGGGGCAGAGTTGTTCCGGATTGGATATAGAGATTCCCATGGCAGTGGGAAGAATGCTTATGAAAAGCGGTGCAGAAACCTACCGCGTGGAAGAAACTATGAATTATGTAGCAAAATCACTGGGGGTTCAGAATTTTTCCGCTTATGTTTTAAATCGAGGAATCTTTGCATCCGGAACCAATGAGCAAGGTATAAAAGAATCCGGCGTAATGAATGTACCGGATACTGTTTATAATTTACGAAAGGTGGAAGAGGTGAATACCTTGTCCCGCAGTCTTTCCAAGGAGAATAGAATTCCGAAAGCGGAAATTTTTCGACGCTTGGATGCTATAGATAAAATAGAGGGATATGGATTTTTTTGGATTTTAGTTGCCTACTATTTTGGATCCTTCGGTTTTGCCATGGCTCTTGGAGTTCCTATTTTGGATTCGGCTATATCCGGTTTGGCCGGTATATGTTTGGGAATTGCCAGTTATTACTTGTCCCGCTTTGTGAGCACAAGTTATATTATGACGATTTTGGGAAGCTGTGTGGTAACGCT
>CAUSUG010000130.1:0-6244 GCA_963534765.1 uncultured Oribacterium sp. | reverse complement strand
GATAAATACATTGGAGAAAATGGAGAAGATTGGAGAAGAAAGCTTAAGGAGATAGCGATGAAGAAGAAGGATCTGATCAATTTTGAAGGAAAATGGAAGGGAAAAGAAAAAGACGCTAACGGCTTTGGGGGCAGAGAAATACAATTCCTGGAGCTGGCGGAACGACTTATTCTCTTTCTATT
The DNA here is from genome assembly GCA_963534765.1 of uncultured Oribacterium sp. Classification (GTDB taxonomy): domain Bacteria; phylum Bacillota; class Clostridia; order Lachnospirales; family Lachnospiraceae; genus Oribacterium. The sequence goes on along the minus strand of CAUSUG010000130.1, from coordinate 6,062 downwards.
ACTCCTGTGGCTCTTCTTAATTCCATTTGAGAATAGGGCCAGAGCGGCGGATTCCACCGTGGTGGAATCGGTCAGCATTGACTTTCAGAGTCAGTACGGAGATGCGGAGGAAATTATTCCTCCGGAGATCAAGGTGCTGGAGAATTATGTGGAAATTCGTTCCATCCAATATAGAAAAAATTTTGAATCCTGGGTACCGGCTCAGAAGGTAAGAGTGGAGGTGCTTTTGGGAACCAAGGACAACAAGGTATTTGCTGCAAATTTCAATAAGAGCAAAGTCAATGTTTCCGGTGCCAACTTTGTGGAAGCCAGCCCCAGAGGCTCGGAGCTTTTGCTGAAGCTGGATTATATACCCCGAATGGTTTTGGGAAGAACCTCCCGCGCCGGTTGGAACAAAGCCCATACCATGGCGATTTGGAAAAAAGTGACCTATGCTCCTGCCTATACGGTGGTATTGTATGGGGACGATAAGAAGATTACCGAATTTACCAACGTAAAGACCACATTTTTGGATTTATCCAAGGCGATGTCGGATTTACGAAAGACCTATTATTATGAGGTTAAGGCAACTCCCTCCACCGATGAGGAAAAGCAGTATATGAAGGATGGAGAGTTTGTCACCGCTTCCACAGAGGAATTGCAGGAGCCGGAGAGAAGCAACCCGGTGAGTGCTTCGGAAAATGAGAAAAGCATCGATGATGCTTTGTTGGAAGGAAACGGCGTAGCCCCCAATTCCTGGCGTTATGTGGGAAGGCATTGGTACTTTATCGATGAAAACGGTAAAGTGAAAAAGGGCTGGCTGGAGCGTAACGGTGCTTGGTTCTTTATGGATCAGCAGGGGGTTATGCAAACAGGAATCACCAAAACCGGCGAGGACAAATATGCCTTTTTCAAGGAAGACGGCACTATGGCGGCAAACACTTGGTTACAGGTGGATCCGGAAACCTGGTATCTCTTCGGAACAGACGGCTATATGATTTTCGGCTGGTGGCAAAACAGCCGTGGCCAGTGGTACTATATGAATAAGGATTTGCAGGGAAAAATGCAGATCGGCTGGCTGCTTAAGGATCAGGAATGGTACTACATGGATAAGACCGGTACTATGCAAACCGGCTTCCAGGTCATTAACGGAAAGAAATATTACTTTGACGGGCAGGGAAAAATGCTGAAGAATACCACTGTAGAAGGCGTGGTATTGGGAGCAGACGGTGCTGCCGCATAATAAAAAGCAAGGGCGAAAGCCCTTGCTTTTTCAATGGAAAAGAAGCTTTGCATGGTCAAGGAGGGATTTTCTGCAACAAGAGTTAGGGAAACCGGCAAGGGGAGGGAGACTTCTTTTTTCAGGCACGCTCCCGCTAAGCTCGGCTCATAGCGGTACTAAGCTCGAAGCACTGCGTTTCCTTCGAGCAAGTACCGATGGCCTCACATTGCCTTCAAAAAGAAGAACTCCTCCCCTATGCCGGAATACCTAGAAGTGCTAATGTGAAAAAGGAAATCCTTCCGTCGATACGGAGAAGCTTGATTTTCCAATGAAAAATCTTCAGGCTTTGGGGAAAGGAGAAATTCTTGCAAAAAAGGTTAGGGAAACCGGCAAGGGGAAGGACGACTTCTTTTCTTACCGGCATACCGACATACCGTAAAGCAAGAGCAGTACTCCTTTTAAAGGAATGAGTGACGTAGATGCTTGTGAGCAAAGCCATTTAATCGTTCTTTTTTGTAGGTATACCGATATGCAGTAACGCAGGAGACGTACTCCTTTTAGAGCTAATGGGAGGAATTGCAACATGTTTTTTAGGAGTGTCAGTATACAGTAACGCAGGAGAAGTACTCCTTTAAAGGCAATGTGAGGCCGTCGGTACTTGCACTAAGTGCTTTTCTTAGTGCTTAGTACCGCTACGAGCCGAGCTTAGCGAGAGCGTGCCTGAAAAGGAGTACTTCTCCTGCGTTACGTAGTATGTATCATCTTCCTGTAAAGGAGTACTACTCTCTGCTTTACGTAGCCTACACCTGAAAAGGAGTCCTACTCCTACTTTCCCTTGCAAATTCCCTGTAAAGATTTATAAAACCCTCCCATCTTGCCGATAAAAGAGAAGATAGTACAAATAGAACTGGAACAAATGACGTTTCACCATATATTTTACAGGAAAAGGGTAAAGATTTAGATGGCAAATGGAATTTCAATCTTAAATGGCATTCAGAATCAGAATGCTGTGCAGGCACAGTCTGCGCTGAATACAAAAACACAGAGCACAACAGGAACTTCTTTCGCCTCCGTAATGCAAAATGTGCAGAAGCAAAAGTCCGTGCCTGCAGGTGCGGCTAAATATGATGCCATTTTTGAGGAAGCCAGCAGAACCTACGGAGTCTCCAAATCTCTTTTGATTGCGGTGGCCAAGGCGGAGTCAAACTTTAATCCTAACGATGTTTCTCATGCAGGAGCTTCAGGAATTATGCAGCTCATGCCGGGCACTGCCAAGAGTCTGGGGGTAAAGAATGTTTTCGATCCCTATGAAAATATTATGGGAGGAGCGAAGCTGTTACGGGATAATATCAAAAGCTTCGGTTCCGTACCTTTGGCTTTGGCTGCCTACAATGCAGGCCCCGGTGCAGTGAAAAAGTATAATGGGGTTCCTCCCTATAAGGAGACTCAGAACTATGTAAAGAAAATCATGGCCGATCTGGGGGATTCCGCGTACAATGTAAAAAGTAATTATTTCGGACAGGGCAGCAGCACAAGCAGCTACGGAAGCTCTTCAAGCAGTGTTTCCGCAAACAGTTTGCTGTCTACAGGGGGCTTGGGGGCTTTAACCGGTTCTTCCAACAACCTCTTTTCCGGCCTGGGATTATCCGGAGGTCAAAATGTTCTTTTCTCCGGAGTGCTTCAGTCTATTCTTAGCAATGCGCTTTTGAATTCCGGCCGAGAAGCGGCAGCGGGAGACGGAGCGGACAATGGTACGGTAACACTGGATAAAAAGAGCTTTCAAAGCTTAGTTTCTCTATTACAAATGCAGATGATGATGCCATCCCGTATCGGGGAAATTTCGGATTGATCAAATGCTGTTCATTTAAGGGAGTAGAATGATGGTATTACGAGATTGCAATAGAGGCATGGTTCATTGGCCGGAGGAGGATAGAAACCTTCCGGTGGATGTGGAATTACAGGGAGAGGAAATCTTTCTCTACTTTAAAGGCTATAAGTTTCAAGACAGCCGTTTTGTTTCGGAAATAGATTTTTATGATAAACAGCAGGGGATGATTGTAACCCTTGCGGAAGTTGTAATGAAAAGAAATCCGGCCTTTCCGGACAGCCCTTATCCCTGGATGGGCATTTGCGATGTGAAGGAAGTGCTTCGGGTAGTACAGCGACAAAACGATGTGCGCGTATCCGTAGCGATGGAACTTCCCTTTGTAAAAGAAGGAGAAGGGGACGAAGAGGTGCATTTTTTCGGCATTATCCGGAATTTAAGTGCAGGGGGAATCTTTATGGAGACCCGGGAAGCCTTGAAGGAAGATGATATTGTTCATTTCCGTTACCGCTTTGACAAGATGGATAGAGAGTTAAAGCTGGTGGTGGTTTGGGTAAAGACCAATGATCGGGGAACCTACGGCTATGGCCTTCGTTTCCTCCGAATGAGCTCCGGAGAGGAGTCGGAGGTGCGAAATCATGTGTTCCGACTGATTTTTGAGCATGCCAGAAAAAGAAAAAAGGATGAGTAGGGCTTTTCGAAAAGCCGCCAAGGAAGGAAAATATGATGCTCTTTAGTAGCATGATGCAGGAAAAATGAAAGGAAATCTTTGGAGCGATGCGTAAAAGCAGCCGCTCCTTTTGTTGATTTTTGCTTGATTTTAGAAGAATATTCCGGAGCTTACCGGAGTAGCTCTTGAGAATAGTAGGCTTAGCTAAGCAATTTGAAGCATTGCCTTAAGACATGGAAGCATTACTGAAAAAGTAAAGATATCGCTACTGCATGCTATTGAGCGAAATAGCTTCGGATGCATTATGGAAAAGGTATAAGGGTATCTTTTTAGGAGGAAGAAATTGGAATTTCAAAATGAGTTTTTTTTAGATGAAGTGATAGAGGGCTTTTATGTTCCGGGACTCATGAAGCGGGCCTGGGCGGCAGAATTACAGCTTCTCTCTTTTTTGGACGGATTTTGTAAGAAGAATCAAATTTCTTATTTTTTAGATTGCGGTGCTTTACTTGGAATAGTTAGGCATAAGGGATTTATTCCTTGGGATGATGATTTGGACATTTCCATGTATCGAAAGGATTTTAGACGTTTGGCAGCTTGTATTGAGGAAGAGCTACCGGAAGAAATTGGCTTTTATTATGTAGGCAAAGATAGAGTGACAGCCAGTTCTATGGCTGCCATAGGGATGAAGTCTCCAAGCTTTAATCCGGAAAAGCAGGAATTTTTTAAGCAATTTCCCTTCTATGTAGGAGTAGATATCCGTATTTTGGAAGATGTTTTAGATGATGAGAAGGAAGAGGAACGCAAAAAGATATTCTATTATCTGGCTTCTTTATTAAAGGCTGTAGAAGAAGACAAAGAGTCGAATTATACCCAATTATGTCGGAAGTGGAAAAAAGAGCTTGCTGATATTCGAGAGGCAATACATCACTTTCTAGCGCCTTATGGAATAGGAAACCTGATGCTATTTCCAAAGGATGGCAAGTCTTTTATGGGAGAAATCTATTATGCTATGGACAGTTTATATAGCTTTGTAGAGGATCGAGATACAAAGTATGTGGCTTGGGGGCCGGATTATGCCTTAAGACGTAAGGGGAGGATGAGAAGGAGCTGGTATTTGGGAGATGCATGCAGGAAACTATCCCTTTATGGACAAGAATTTTCAGCTCCTTCAAATTTGGAGGAAGTTTTGAAAGAGGAATATGGAGATTATCTTATTCCGAAGCAAAATTTAGGAGGACATTTCTATCCCTTTTATAAAGATTCAGAGAAGTACTTTCACCATAGTCTTGGAGAAAAGGATCCTTATCGATATTTCTTTTTGGAAGAAGATTTAAGAGACAGTAAAAGAAATAATGTACGCAGTATGATCCTGGAAAGTTTTGCCGGCTTGGAACGGTCTTGGAAGAATGCTTTGGAAAAGAGGCCGGATGGCGAAGAACTAAAGTTCCTATGCCAAAAATCACAGGAAGATGCTTTAGCGATAGGAAATGCTATTGAAACAAGAGGAAGTTTTCCTTCGGTGAGTTTACTGGAAAGCTTTTGCACTATGGTTTTTCGACTTTATGAATGCGTGGCAAAAAAAAGCTGTAGCGAAGAATATATTTTCTCAGAAGAGTTGCCTGAAAAAAAGAGAGAGGATCATTATCATGATGAGACGACAGCTAAGATATATCAAATTCTAAAGACGATAGAAAATGCTAAGGAACAATTTCAGAAGGATTGGAAGATACGAGTGGTATTTTTAGCCTATTCTTACTCCCGTTTTGAAGAAAGTTTGGCCGCAGATTTTCAAAAGATACTGGAAGGGGAGAAGATGGATGCCTACCTTCTTCCTGTACCCTATGGCTTTAAAAATGTTAAGGGAGAGCTTAGGGAAAGAATATATGAAGGGAAAATATTTCAGAAGAAATATCAAATCTTGGATTATGAAAGCTTAAACTTGCAGAGTTTACAGGCGGATATTCTAGTGACACCTGTGGCCTTTGATTACGTGAATCCGGTTTTTTCTTTGGATCCCTTCTATGATACTAATAGGATAAAGGAATTCACCCCTAATTTGATTTATTATCCGGATTTTATAGTGGAAAGGGCCAAAGAAGGAGAGGAGAAATCTCTCTATAATCAGCGCTATTATATACCGTTGCCGGGAATTGCTCACTGTGATTTCACTATTCTTCCTAAGGAAGATATGCTTAAGGGATATCTTCACTACTGGAGAAAAAATGTTTTTTCACAAGCCAATGTGGAGTCTTATGAGAAGGCATTAGAGAAAAAACTTCTTTCCATAGAGAATTTTCAAAAAAGCTTTGACGAAGTTGGAGAAGGAGAAGCTTCTGTTTTTGAAAAATTATTATCTGAAATAGTAC
>CAUSUG010000129.1:0-6275 GCA_963534765.1 uncultured Oribacterium sp. | reverse complement strand
GGCTTGTAAAAAAGAATAGACAATGACGGGGCCGGTATACTGAAAGCCCCGTTTTTTTAAATCTTTACTGATTGTTTCGGAAAGAGCATTTTTCGCCGGCATTGCTCCCTTTTCATGCCCCTGATAACAAAGACTTTTTCCGCCGGAAAAGCTCCAAAGATAGGCATCAAAGCTTCCCTCCGCTTTTTGCAGGGCTAAAAATGCCTTGGCGTTTTGAATCATGGCTCTGATTTTTTGCTCCGACTTAATCATATTTTCCGTATGCATGATTCGTTCAATATCTTCTTCCGTGAATGCTGCGAGCTTTTCCGGGGAAAAGTTTGCAAAACAGCTTCGAAGAGTTTCTCTTTTTCGAAGAATCAAGGCCCAGCTAAGACCGGCCTGCATGGATTCTAAAAGCAAATATTCAAAGAGCTTTTGATCCTCATGGGTGGGTACGCCCCACTCCTTATCGTGATAAGAAATCATTTCCGCACTGCTGTTTTTCCATTGACAAGCCATAACGCCTCCTTTTTGAAAGGATTATAACAGATTCTATTTAGAGTTGATAATAAATAAGTATAGTAGTATAATGTACTACACATTAAGTTTGTACATACTTTGCCTATAAAGTACAGCAAATAATTTTTGAAATAGAGGTAAAATCATGGCATTTTCAATTCGAATGAACGAGGAAGAAAAAGCACTTGCAGAAAGCTATGCAAAGCTTCATGCAATGTCTTTGGGAGAGGCTTTCAAAAGGGCTTTATTTGAACGTATTGAAGAGGAGTATGATATCAGTCTTGCCAATGAAGCCTATCAGGAATATAAGAATAATGGATGTAAGTCCAGACCCATTGAGGAACTCTGGGAGGAATTGAATCTATGAGCTACCATGTGGAAACAACTGCTCGATTCGATAAAGAGTTCAAAAAACTGGACAAATACACGCAACAGATGATTAAATCCTGGATTGGAAAAAATTTGCAAAATTGTGAAAATCCGAGAGCTCATGGAAAGGGACTTACCGCTAACAAAAGTGGACAATGGCGGTATAGAATCGGAGATTATCGTTTACTATGTCTTATACAAGATCAAGAGCTGATTATCCTTGCATTGACTGTTGGTCACAGAAGAGATATCTACAGCACTTAGGGGAACAGTAAGTCTCTATAACTGTGAAGTGGTAGATTACGGCCTATTTTAGACCTACTTTCACTGTTGCCATCTCCGATTCTTTTTTCGTAAACCCTTCGTTCATCAGAACATCTATTAAATCCTCTTTGGAGCTAACGCCGTCCTCCATGTATTCTTTTGCAACAATCTTTGCTTGCTCTACCCAGTTCACGTGAATATGGCTTAGGGCAAAATCCGCTTCCTCTTCCGTGAAGTGGTCGAAGAGCAACTGGGCTTTTAATTTTACTTTGGAAAAGCCGATTTTATGCTTGCAATATTCTTTGGCTTTCTTCCGTGCCGCTTGATTCCAATCTATATCAAGATACTCCAGGGCAAATTTTGCATCCTCCAAATTGATATTTTCCACGGTAAGCATTTGCAGTAATTCTGTTTGGGATAAGGGCATGGTATCAAGATAGTCTTTAGCAGTTTGGATGGCCTGTACTTGATTTTCGCTTAAGCTTTCCAATGGAGGCTTGCTAGTTTCTACGCTTGATGATTCCTTACCTGCCGTGCCACTATCCTTACTTCTTTCTTTGGAATCCGCAGAGCTATTCTCCGGGTTAATTTTTTTGGAATCTACCGAACTGTTCTCTATGCTTTCTGAAGAGAGCTTCGAAGAACTCTCTATAGCATTCCCTTCTTGATTTTGCTTTGTACAGGACATCATAAAGAAGAGAAAGAAAATGGCAGTAAGCCGGGTAAAGTATCTGGAAGCATGACTCATTTTTGTAGCTCCTTTCGTGGGAGAGAATGGAGAGATTTCTTCATTTTCATAAAAAAAGCTATAACAACTACGGTATAATGTCTTTATAGTAATCTTTGCTTTCTTATTAGGCAAGAACAAGTGCAGTTTAAGAAAAGACTTTTGAAAGAAATGGAGAAACAATGGAAGAATTTAAAACAATGAGACGGTTTAAGCAGGAAATTTCTAAAGAAGAGTGTATTCAAGTTTTACGGGAAGCTCCCAGAGGGGTAATGGCTTTTCATGGGGAAAATGACTATCCCTATGCGATTCCTTTAAACCAGTTTTATGATGAGGAAGATGGGAAGCTCTATTTTCACGGTGCGAAAGAGGGATTGAAATTGGATCTGCTTGCTAAAAACAATAAGGTCTGCTTTACCATCATGGACTCAGGATTCAAAAAGGAAGGAGAATGGCCCTGGTATATTCGTTCCGTACTTTGCCTTGGAAGGGTGGAAGCTGTTGAGAATCAGGAGAAGGTGATAGAACAATGCAGAAAACTGGCGGAAAAATTCTATCCGACGAAGGAGTCTATAGAGAAAGAAATAGAAAAAGCCGGGGCAAGAGTCAATATGCTTTGCATGACGATTGACAGAATGACAGGAAAGCTGGTGAAGGAATCCTAAGTCCGGTTTGATTTTCATGGAAGGAGGAGAAAATGAGTCGAAAGGAAGAAATTCAAAATGCCTATCAATCCGTTGGCAATCATACCGGCTTTTATGATGGGATGATGACCTATGGTAATTTGGCAGGAAAGTTATTATGCCGCTTGGTATGGAACATGGATAAGGGGAAAAATCTCTATTATCGGGAAAAGGTCTTATCGTCTATACCGAAGGACTTTTCCGGAAAGCTTTTGGAAATTCCTGTGGGTACGGGAATTATGACACTTCCTCTATACAAAGAACTGCCAAAGGCGGAAATTGTCTGCATGGACTATGCAACGGAAATGATGGAGCTGGCAAAGGAGAGGGCAGCTATAGCCGGCATCGAAAATATTCATTTTCAACAGGGAGATGTGGGTGCCCTTCCTTTCCCGGAGGAAAGCTTTGATATCGTCTTGTCCATGAATGGCTTCCATGTTTTTCCGGATAAAGAAGCGGCTTATCAAGAGGTATTCCGTGTATTGAAATCGGGAGGAATTTTCTGTGGTTGTTTCTATGTGGAAGGGGGCGTTAAGAGAGCGGATTGGTTTGCAAAGCATATCTATGTGCCGAAAGGACTATTTACACCACCCTTTGAAACGGAAGAGAGCTTAAGAAAGCGGCTTATGGAAAGCTATACAGAGGTTTCCGTGGAGAGGGTGGAAACGGTGGCCTGCTTTTCCTGTGTAAAAAAATAAATTCATGATTGTGACCTTTCCTTTCTATTCTCCGTCTTGATAGGAGAAGGGAGCTAAGGCAAGGCGGAAATTTTGTCTACAGAAGATGTGGATTTTGGCGTATAATGGGGGGGATAAAAATATTTTGTCCTATCGCAGACAGCGTATAGGAAAAGTCGGGAAAAATTAAGTTTGTCTCAAAGCATGTCTCAAAGAACGGAGTATAGCAGAAAGAATTCCTGATTGTTAGAGTAGAAATAGGGGAAACTATGCTTGTTACAAAAAAGCTAAGCAACAATAATACATGGATTAATATTAACTCGGACGAAATTACCAAGCATTCCAAAGTCTATGAGGAATATGATATTGACCCGAAAACTTTGGAGTATGCTTTGGATGAAAATGAGCATGCCCACATGGACTATGATCGGGAGGACGGAACTGTTACCTTCATTTACAGTGTCTTGGATCTGGAAAAGGATAAGGAATATTATGAGACGGTTCCATTGACGTTTATTGTGCAAAAAAATCGACTGGTGACCATCAGCAATGAAGACAATATATATATCATTCAGAAGATGTGTGATTATGTGGATGGAAAAGAGAATCTTTCGATTTATACCTTACTCTTTGCAAGCTTGGAAATGATTTCCAATGCCTATTATCCTATTATTGAGCGTTTGGATAAGCAGAAGGATGAGATTAACCATTTGCTTCGGCAGAAAACCACGAAGAAAAATCTTTATGCTCTTTCCGACTTGGAGGTGGGCATGATTTATTTACGATCCGCCGCTACGCAAAATCGTCTTTTGCTGGAGCATATCCAGGCTCATGCCATTTATCGTAGCTTTAATGAAGAGGAGTCTGCGCAGTTTGATGATGCCATGGTGGAGGCCAGACAGCTGGTGTCCATGACGGACTTACTTTCCAGCGTTGCCCGTCAACTGTTGGATTCTTACAACAATGTTTTAAATAATGACTTAAATAACAACCTGAGTACTTTAACTATTTTTGAGATTTTACTCAGTGTTCTTGCGGTTATCACCGGATTCTTCGGCATGAATGTGCCTCTGCCTTTTATGAATGAACAAAGAGCGTGGATTATGATTTGTGCTGTCAGTGCACTGCTATGGGTGATTTTAACTTGGGTAATGCGCTGGATTATTAGACGAAGATAAAGGTAAGGATTTAGGGATATGGAAGACCAAAAGATTATCGCCCTGTATTTTCAAAGGGCGGAGACTGCGATTTTAGAAACCAAAATTAAATACAGCCGATTGCTCCTTTCCATTTCCTATGGGATTTTAAAAATCATGGCGGATGCGGAGGAGTGCGAGAATGACACTTATTTAAAAACCTGGAATGCCATTCCACCGAAACAGCCAGAAAATCTGCCGGCTTTTTTGTCGAAGATTGTTCGGAATCTTTCTTTAGATCGTTACGACAGTTTGCATGCGGAAAAGCGTGGGGGAGGAGAAGTTCCGATGGTGCTGGAAGAACTGTCAGAAGTCCTTCCGGATAAGGGGTCGATTCCGGGAGAAAGTAATGATTTGTCGGAACTTATGGACTCTTTTTTGCATACATTGAAGCCGGAGAGCAGAAATATTTTTATGAGAAGATATTGGTTTATGGATTCCGTATCCGAGATTGCGGAGGCATCCGGCTTTGGTCTTAGTAAGGTGAAAATGAGTTTAAGCCGTACAAGAGAACAGCTTAAGCTTTTCTTAGAGCAGGAGGGATATCGTTTATGAAAGAGGACAGCAAGCGACTGCTTCGGGGAATGACAGAGGTCAGTGACCAATATATTTTGGAAGCGGAGGCATTTTACCAAAAGAAGGATGAACAGAACGTTGATAGGGAAAACGCAGTAAAAGAAAGCAAAGAAAAAGAAAGTATAGAAAAAGATAAAAAGATTATCAAAATGCAGGAAGCTAAGAAGAGGAAATTTATTACCCTTCCTCGGGTTTTAGGATTTACTGCTTCCATAGCCGCTGCCTGCTTTGTTTGCTATATCGGAGTATTCATGTTTTTCGCTCCCAGAGCAGCCAAACCGAGTTCCGTAATGCTGGAGGGAGCACAAGGGGAGAACTCCGGTGGAACACAGGATAAAGCGGAAGAATTTGCAGCGGAGAATGGAGAGCTGAAAGAGAACTCTGCCGGTATAACCGCCAAGGGACGGAGCGTAGAAGAAGTTGAATCAATGCAGCAGGCTACAGAGCTTACCGGTTTTACCATGAGTATTCCGGAGGGAAAAGCTCCCTATACCGAAAAAACCATCAGCGTAATCGGAGAGGATATGATAGAAGTGGCTTATTCTAAGGAAGAGCCCTTTGCGGTAGGATACTCCATCCGAAAAGCAAGAGCTGAAGGGGATATCAGTGGAGATTTTACGGAGTATCCGGACATCCGGGAAGTGGATTTCGAAGGAAGGAAAGTCACTTTAAAGGGTGAAGCCGAAACATGCTCTTTAGCATTATGGGAAGAAAATGGCTTCAGCTATGCGGTAAAAGCACAGGAGAAGCCGATGACGGAAGAGGAGATTTTGGAAATTGTAAAGGCGGTGGAGTAAGAGATTCGTTAAGGTAATGGAGGAGCGTAAAAAATCGGACGGCGAATTTTCACCGTCCGATTTTTTATGAAATATTGTAGAAGCTGCATGTTTCCTATAGCAATATCGTCCTTGAGGCTATATTGCTTTTGAGATTACATTGTTCTTGAAGTTATAATGCTCTTAAAGCTATATTACTCTTAATGCTTTGGCACTATCATTAGCCCCAGAAGTAATGTCCGGTAATCAATGAATAAATGCCCATAACTGCTACAACAGCACAAGCTATAATTTGCAATGGACGAATGCGTACGCTTGTTCCGTTTTCATGAGCTTGTTTAATCATAAGAATCTGCCCTACGCACATTACCAAGCAGACAAGAGTAACGATAATAGTCATGGTTTGCTGGTTCATTTTACTTCCCCCTAAAAATTAAAGTGATTTGTTTATTCCCTTAAAAAAGAAAATATTAATTTTAATCCTTAAGAATTGTAAGCAGAATACT
>CAUSUG010000128.1:0-6379 GCA_963534765.1 uncultured Oribacterium sp. | reverse complement strand
GAAAGAAGCTTTCCGTCTATAGAAAAGCCCTGAGGAATGGGGTATACTAAAATACAGAACAAATAGAGGTTAAAGGCAGATAGCAAATGTCACAAACCCTCAGCAGAACAAAAGGATAAGACATAAAGGAGGCAGAAGATGGCTTGTACAACGATTTTGGTAGGAAGAGAGGCATCCTACGACGGATCCACTATGATTGCAAGAAATGAGGATTCCGGCTCAGGATCATTTTCCCCTAAGAAGTTTATAGTGGTGGAACAAAAGGACCAGGGCGAGACTTATACCTCGGTACTGTCCCATGTGACCATTCCCCTTCCCAAGAATCCCCTTCGCTACACCTGCATGCCCAATGCGGTGGCAGGAGAAGGCATCTGGGGTGCAGCAGGGGTAAACAGTGAAAATGTTTCCATGACCGCAACGGAAACCATTACCAGCAATGAGCGGGTGCTCTCCGGAGACCCTCTGGTAGTGTATAAGAAGGCGGAAGACGGAGAAGAGGAGCAAATCGGCGGAATCGGTGAAGAGGATTTAGTTACTTTGGTGCTTCCTTACATTCATTCTGCAAGAGAGGGTGTGCTTCGTTTGGGTGAGCTGCTGGAGCAGTACGGAACCTACGAGATGAACGGCATTGCCTTTTCTGATTCTGAGGAAATCTGGTGGCTGGAAACCATTGGCGGACATCACTACATTGCCAGAAGAGTGCCGGACAATGCCTATGTGATGATGCCAAACCAGCTGGGCATCGACTACTTTGACTTTGAAGATGCCTTTGGGCAGCAGGAGGAATACATCTGTTCCAAGGATTTAAAGGAATTTATCAAAAAGAATCATTTGGATCTGCGCTTTGAAGACGAAATTGAAAAGACCGGCGGGGACTGGATTAATCCAAGAGAGTGCTTCGGCTCCCATTCCGATGCGGACCATGTGTATAACACCCCAAGAGCCTGGTATATGGCAAGATATTTTAACCGAAATACCTTCCGTTTCGAAGGGGAAAATGCGGAGTTTACCCCGGAATCCGATGACATTCCCTGGTGCTTATGCCCGGAATTAAAGATTACTCCGGAGGATGTAAAATATATCCTTTCCGCACATTTTCAGGGTACTCCCTACGACTGCTACGGAAAATACGGGGAGGAAAAGGAAAGAGGAAAGTACCGTCCCATTGGGATTAGCAGAAACAATTTCCTAAGCCTTACCCAGATTCGTCCGAATGTACCTAAGGAATATGCGGTTTTGGAATGGGTATGCTTCGGCTCCAACACCTTCAACGCCTTTGTGCCCTTCTATGCCAATATCGATAAGACTCCGGAATACTTTGCCAATACGGAAAAGCGGGTAACTACGGAAAGCTTCTACTGGGCAAATCGCATTATCGGAGCTTTGGCAGATAGCCAATACAGCCACTGCCGCTCCCATATTGAGCGTTACCAGGGCAAGGTGCCCACTAAGGCATATACGATTATGAAGGCATTTGAAGAAGAGCTGGAAAAGCACGGAAAGAAGAAAAAAGGAATTTCCTCCCTATTAGAAGAATGCAATGAAAAGATAGCGGACATGGTAAAGAAAGAAACCGAAGACGTACTGGATAAAGTACTCTATGAAGTCAGCTGCCAGATGAAGAACGGCTACGGTCGCTCTGATGCTTAACATAGGGGAGGATTAGGGGTTGTACACAAAAATGCTGATTTAGTATATAAAGGCTTTTTATGCAGTATAGGTCTGTAAGAGGGGCAATCTGAGCCCGTCAGTACTTACTGAAAGCGAGCTAAAGCGAAGCTTGAAGTTAGTACTGCTACGAAGGCGAGGTTAGCGGGAGCGTGCCCCGATTACAGACCTATACTGCTTAAAAGCCTATTAACAAAGAACTTTTTTTGGGAAAAGCCCTACTCCCCTTGCCAGTTCTTCCGCTTTCCCCTTATAATAGGTGGGAAAAAGCCATTTTGTAGAAAAGTTCCGAAATATCGGAAGCAGAGAGGGGAAAAATGATTGCAGCAAGTAATGTAACCTATCGTGTAGGGAAGAAGGCCCTTTTTGAAGAGGTCAACATCAAGTTTACGGAGGGGAACTGTTATGGGGTAATCGGTGCCAACGGTGCCGGTAAGTCCACCTTGTTAAAGATTTTATCCGGAGCCTTGGAGCCCACTTCCGGAGAAGTCATCATTACCCCGGGACAGCGTTTGTCCGTATTGGAACAGGATCAGTTTAAATATGATGCTTACCCGGTGCTTAGTACCGTAATCATGGGAAATAAGCGCCTGTATGAAGTGATGCAGGAAAAGGATGCGCTTTACTCAAAGCCTGATTTTTCCGACGAGGACGGTATCCGTGCAGCAGAGCTGGAAGGGGAATTTGCCCAGATGGACGGCTGGAATGCGGAGTCGGATGCGGAGACCATGTTAAACGGCCTGGGAATCGGCCCGGAACTTCACCACAAGATGATGAACGAGTTAAAGGGTTCCGAGAAGGTGAAGGTGCTTTTGGCTAAGGCGCTTTTTGGAAATCCGGATATCCTGCTTTTGGACGAGCCGACCAACCACCTGGACTTGGGCTCCATCGAGTGGCTGGAGGACTTCCTCATTAACTTTGAAAATACCGTGATTGTAGTCAGCCATGACCGTTACTTCTTGAATAAGGTTTGTACCAATATTGCGGATATCGACTACGGAAAGATTACACTCTTTGCCGGAAACTATGATTTCTGGTTTGAGTCCTCTCAGTTGATTGTCCGTCAGCAGAAGGAAGCCAACCGGAAGAAGGAAGAGAAGATTAAGGAATTGCAGGAATTTATCCAGCGTTTCTCCGCAAATGCTTCCAAGTCCAAGCAGGCGACTTCCAGAAAACGTGCTTTGGAGAAGATTGAGCTGGATGACATTAAGCCATCCTCCAGACAGTATCCTTACATCCAGTTTAAGCCAAACCGTGAAATCGGAAATGACGTTTTGGAAGTGAACAATCTGACCAAGACCATTAACGGCGTAAAGGTTTTGGACAATATCAGCTTTATCTTAAACCGTACCGATAAGGTAGCTTTGGTTGGTCCTAACGAATTGGCAAAGACTGTACTTATGCAGATTCTTTCCGGGGAAATGGAGCCGGATTCCGGAGACTATAAGTGGGGCTTAACCACCAGCCAGTCCTATTTCCCGAAGGACAATACCAAGGAATTTGATTCCGAGGATACCATTGTGGAATGGCTTACCCAGTATTCCCCGGACAAGGATACCCAGTTCGTAAGAGGGTATTTAGGAAGAATGCTCTTTAAGGGAGATGACGGTGTAAAGAAGGTCAATGTCCTTTCCGGAGGAGAGAAGGTTCGTTGTATGCTTTCCAAGATGATGATTTCCGGATCCAATGTCCTGATTTTGGATGAGCCTACAGACCACCTGGATATGGAAGCGATTTCCGCCTTGAACGACGGTTTAAAGAATTTCCCCGGCGTAATCATCTTTGCTTCCCGTGACCATCAGGTTGTGGAAACCACCGCAAACCGTATCATGGAAATCATTGACGGAAAGCTTATTGATAAGCTCACCACCTATGATGAGTACCTGGCATCCGATGAGGAAATCAAGAAGAGATTTACCTTTACTCTCTCTGAGGAAGATGCAGGGGATAACTAAAAAGAATTTGAATAGTGAGAAGCTTTGGGAGTCCAGAGCTTGGGAAAATGGCGGTAATGGCGATAAAGAAATGGCATTACCGCTATTTTTAAACTTGCATGGTATAATGAACTACAGTTTAAAATGGAATTATATTCAGGAGAATGAGCAAAAGAGAAGGTAATGTGATGAAAGAATCGGTAGAAAACAAGCTGAATAACATTCATGAATTGGAATTTACCCTGTTTTGTATTGAAAGTTTAGCAGAAGCTTTGCATAAGGATGGAGCAAGTGTTTATCAGGGGCTTAGCAGTGGAAAGAACTTTTTGCAGAACTATATCATACCGGAATATGAGGTGCTTCATACGCAAGGAAAAGAATATATCCTTCAGGAGCTTTTGTCTGTGATGAAAGAATGGGGGGTGAAGCTATGATTCTCTATCATGGTTCCAATTTGGCTATTCCCCATCCGGATATTTTACATTCCAGGCCCTATGTGGATTTTGGTAGGGGATTTTATGCGACTCCGTTGAAAGAGCAAGCAGAACAATGGTGTAAGCGTTATAAACGACAGGGGAAAGAAGCTGTATTGTCCATATATTCTATGGCTGAAAGGAAAATGGCCGAAAGAAAGCTTTTGTCTTTCGATACCTATTCTTTGGATTGGCTGGATTTTGTAGTGAAGTGCAGGAGTGGACAGGATAAAAGTGACTACGATATTGTGATTGGCGGAATTGCAAATGACAAGGTGTTTAATACGGTAGAGCTTTATTTTGACCATTTGATTGATGAAGAAGAGGCAATTAAAAGGCTTCGTTATGAAAAGCCTAACATCCAGTATTGCTTTCGTACAGAAGAGGCTCTTTCTGTATTGCATTATGAAGGGAGTGAAATCCTATGAATGCCCATCCCGTTCTTTTACAAAAAAAATACGCCCGCATTATAGCAGGCTTTGCAGAGAAAGAAAAAATGTCTTTAGAAAATGCCTTGGATTTTTTTTATAAATCTGAGCTGTATCAACTCATTAGCCAAGGCATTTCCGATATGCATTGCAGAAGTGACTTATATCTGATTGATGAGTTGGAAGAAGAATATAAGGATTCTCAAAGAAAGTAGTAACGCTATTCCTTCCACTGCAAATGATGTAACGCCCCTTCCTTACTTAAGAAAGGAAAGTCCTGCTGCCGGAGGGCTTCATATAAAATGATGGCTACAGAATTGGAAAGATTTAAGGAGCGAGCCTCCTCCAACATAGGAATACGGATACACTGTTCCTCGTTGTCCACCAGAATTTCCTCCGGAATACCGGCGGATTCCTTTCCAAAGACAATGTAATCATTGGGAGAAAAGGAGACCTCCGTATGGGTTTTATGAGCCTTGGTGGTGGCGTACCAAACCTTGGGAAGAGCAATACTTGTCTTGGGAGCGTTTTCAGAGGCGACATTTTCAGAAAGAGTATTTTCCGAGGAAGTTTCTCCCATCGCTTTTTCCATTTCCTTTCTTTCTTCCTCCACACCTGCCATAAATTCCTCATAGGAAATATATTCCCGAAGCTTTAACAAAGACCAGTAATCCATGCCGGCTTTTTTGATGTTTTTATCATTTAAAATAAAGCCGTAGGGCTTAATCAGGTGCAGGGTACTTTTGGTTGCCACGCAAGTTCTGCCGATGGCTCCGGTATTAAAGGGGATTTCCGGTTCATGTAAAACGATATTCATCAAGTCTCTCCGATTCTATCCATTATCTTTGTGGTTCAGCATATAATCTTCTCGGTGATTTGCGGTTCACAGGATTTAGGAACCCATCTTTGCCGCCACTTTTTTGGCAATGGAATCCGCCAGGATTTTCTTTTTCTTTGCAGCATCCTCTTCCTTTTCGGAAGCGGAACCTGCCGGGTGCGCACCCTCAATCGCCAAATGTCCGATAGCCTGATATTTTACGGTCTGGTATTCATTTTCATTGCTTTTCCAGTTGGGGCAGTGAGAACGGCTGCCCTCCTGCCACATCTTGGCAATTTCATCTTCATCAAATTCGGCCATGCACTCATAGTCTTCCTCTTCATCGTCAAAAGCCAAATTTCTGCATAATTCACATTCACACATGGACTAAACCTCCAAACTTTTCTTCACCGTTGCTTTCTTTGCAGCAGTCTTTTTCTTTCCCACTGTCTTTCTTTCGCCTACAGGCCGCCAGGTCTCCGGATCCTTCTTGCTGGAAGGGCAGAGGTCCTGCAAATAACATTCGCCGCACTTGGGATTCTGAGAAGTACAAAGGGTTCTTCCCAAGGCAATGATATGGGTGTTCCAACGAATCCAAAATTCCTCCGGAAGATGCTCCATCAGCTGAAATTCCACCTTGGTGGGATCCGGGGAATCCGCCAGCCCCAAACGGTTGGAAATGCGCTTTACATGGGTATCCACAACGATAGACGGGATATGGTAAATGTTTCCTAAAATCAGATTTCCGGTTTTCCGTCCCACGCCGGGAAGGCCGGTTAAGGCTTCGATATTCCGGGGAACTTCTCCCCCATATTCCTCCACCAGCGCTTTGGCGCAGGCCTTCATATTTTTGGCCTTGTTATGGTAGAATCCGGTGGAATGAATATCCTCTTCCAGCTCCTTTAAATCACAATCGGCAAAGGCTTGCAAATCTTTATATTTCACAAAAAGTTTTTCCGTCACCATATTTACCCGGGCATCGGTGCACTGGGCACTTAAAATGGTGGCAAAAAGCAACTGCCAGGCATTTTTCGCCTCTAAAAAAATCATGGGCCGGTC
>CAUSUG010000127.1:0-6422 GCA_963534765.1 uncultured Oribacterium sp. | reverse complement strand
TCATAGTCCTCCCCCTTCAACGTGGCATTTGTCGATTTATAGGTAAGAGGATAAATACCGTCCGGAGTTCCGTTATTTCTGGCAACATTGCCGGTTACACAGTCGGAGCTAAGCTTAATCTCTCCATTTTCGATATAAAAGATTTTTTGTCTTGCAATATCCACTTCCACATAGGTATTGCCTAAATCGGAGGCTCCTCTTCCCGGTGCCACCGTGTCATACTCCGCTTCTCTGGAAACCGCCTCATTGGACTTTAAATTTGTAAGCAGTGCCGCTTCTTCTTTTTTTACGGAAAGAGAAAAACCGTATTTGCCCTTTAACAGAAGCACTCTGCCGTCTTCCGTATGAAAAGCTCTTTCCTTACCGGCTGTATCGGTAAGCGCCTTCAGTTCCTTTACATAGTCCTTTAATGCCTTTTTATTGAACTCTCCATTTTCCATCCATTGGTGATATCGATCCGGAGTCAGCTCCACCGCCTCCCCGGAAAAATTGTAACGAAGGAGAGCTTGCAGGCTTTTGTTTTTTTCCTCCGCCACCGGCTTTAAATCTTCGGTTTTTGCCTCGGGCTTTTGATAAAAATCTCCCTCTCGTAAATCGATTCGGGAAGTTCCTTCCGAAATGGCCTGAATCAGCATGTTCCGGAATTTATCCCGATCAATTTTTCCGCTCCACTGCTCATCTCCCACCGCATAGCCCTTTCCGGGAATATAGGCGGTAAGGAACGCAGCCCTTGCTTCTTCATCACTGTCATGCTTTTCAAGATACTTTGTAATAAAAGCATCCAAAGCAGCTTCATCATAGTGCAGGCTGCCTTCTAAATCATAATTCTTTTTCTTTCCTAGAGAGAACAGGAGGTAGAAGGAATCCGGTTTAGGAATATGAGAAAAGTCGGAATCATAACGAAGCTGAATATCCTTTCCGTAAAGATCCTCCTGATTACCGTTTTTATCAATAATAGCAAGATGATAGGCATCCTGCCTTTTTTTTGAAAATAATTCCTGAGCTTCCTCCCTCTTTAAAAGAGAAACATCAACATTTTCAATGTAGGTTCCGGGGAAAAAGCGACCGGATAGCAGACTTAAACCAATTAAAACAATGCATACTATGGATAAAATACTTATTCCCAAGGAGCATAACAACGCTTTTTTCAATTTCAATCCTTTCTAATCATAAAGAACCTTCATAAGACAAAGTCCCTTAGCCGGTGCCGTATAACCGGCCTTTTGCCTATCTTTTGCCTCAATAATCGAAGGAATATCAGTGGCTTTCCTTTTATGGTAGCCCACTTCTAAAAGAGTGCCCACCATAATCCGAATCTGATACTGCAAAAATCCGCTTCCCTCGAAGTAAAACCGAAGCAGATTTTGACTTTTTTGGATACGAATACTGCTTATAGAACGAATGGTGGATTTCTTCATCTTGGGATTCCCGCAGAAGGATTTGAAATCCAGCTTTCCGATCAAAAACTGAGCCGCCTCCTGCATAGCCTCCAAATCCGGCTCTTCCTCCAGATGGAGCAAAATCTTTCGATCAAAAACCGGTTTTGTTCTTCCGATATAACAGGAATAGCGATAGATTTTCCCCAAGGCATTATATCTTGCATGAAAGCGGGGACTGACCTTCCTTACGGAGACAATGGCAATATCCTCCGGAAGATAACGATTTCCGTAATCCTGAATTTCTTCCTCGGAAAGCTCCGTATCCAAAAATACATTGGCACACATTCCTCTGGCATGCACTCCCGCATCGGTTCTGGAGGCACCGATAATTTCTACCCCCTCTTCATTGCCGGGAATTCTGGAAAAGACTCCTTCCAGCTTACCCTGAATGGTAGCTTCCTGCTCCTTCTGTTTTTCAAAGCCAAAATATCGCGATCCGTCATAGGCAACGATAAGCTTATAATTTTCCTTCATGAATATCCTTTATAAAATCTTTTGCTTTTCAACATGATTCTGCATCATTTGCATGAAAAGCTTCACCCGATTGCTCATGGGGTAATGGCTGTTGCTGACCAGATAAATTTTACGGAAGTAGCCGTCCTTTTGCAGAGGAAAATCCAAAAGCTCCTGATTCTTAATCGCATTCCTTGCGGCAAGACGGGAAACTATGGCTACCCCGATGCCTTCCTTAACGGAAAGTAAGATGGCCCCGGTATTGGCAAAACGGGCAACCACCTTCATTTCCTCCGGCTTTAAGCCCATCTGTGTCAAAAGATTTACCGCCTCTTTTTTCGTGCCGGAACCGTTCTCCCGCATCACAAAGTCTGCCTTTCGCAAGAAGGAAAGATCTCCCTCCTTCTGCTTATTCTGGTAAAATTCCGTATTGGGAGTGACCAATATTAACTCATCTTCATAGAAAGGCAGGAAATTGCAGTTGGACATGGGAACAATAGATCCGGAAAAAGCCAAATCCGCCCGGTGTTCAGCAACATCGGTCACTGCTCCCTTACTGTCCGTCTCATGAATACGAAACTCTGTATTCGGGTATCGTTTACTAAAGTTTGCCAAAATGCCGGGAAGCAGGTATTGCGCCGGAATGGAGGATGCGGAAATAATAATTTCATTCACCTCTTCCTTCTCTTCATCCTTGAAGGCATTCCGAATCTTATTGGAAAGATTCACAATATCCTTGGCATAGAGATAAATCTGCTCTCCTTCATTGGTGGTATGCACTTCTTTGGTGGTTCTGTTAAAAAGCTGTACCCCCAAATCCTCTTCCAAACTACTGATGTAAGAGCTCACTGTAGGTTGGGTAAGATATAACTCCTTGGCCGTCTGTGAAAAACTTTTGTTTTTTACGATACGAACAAATGCTTCTAGCTGTTTAATATTCATGCTATGTCTCCTTGTTGCCTTATTTGCTATTGCTTTGCAAGTTTTTTAGTAGAGAATGATGTTTTTCTCTTCTAATTCCCTTACTTCTCCTATACAGGATACCGTCGTATCTAAATTTGCCTTTTCAAAAGCTTCCATTGCTCTTTCCTTTTCTTCCATGGGAATACTGTAAAGTAATCCTCCGGAAGACTGAGGATCAAAGAGCAAATCCTGAAATGCCGTGGAAATTCTGCTGACATCCACCTTTCCCTCCTGGAACTTCCGGTTAGCGTAGGCCCCTGCCGGAATCATGCCCAATTCCGCATACTCCAGGCTTTCCGGAATATAAGGTATGGAGGAGGAATCCAAGTGAAAAGTCACCTTGCTGGCCTCTGCCATCTCCAAAGCATGTCCCATCAAACCGAAGCCGGTAATATCCGTGCAGGCATGCACCGTAAACCGGTCCATCACTTCTTTTCCCTTTCGGTTTAGGGAAGCCATGACACGGTAGGACTCCTCTTTTGCTCTTTCACTGGCAAATTCCACCT
Organism: uncultured Oribacterium sp.; assembly: GCA_963534765.1. Taxonomy (GTDB): domain Bacteria; phylum Bacillota; class Clostridia; order Lachnospirales; family Lachnospiraceae; genus Oribacterium. Next base: position 3,061 of record CAUSUG010000127.1, on the reverse strand, counting down.
TAGCGGCGGTATTAATAATTCCTGTACCAATCTGTTTCGTTAAAAGAATACAGTCACCGGGTCTGGCTCCGTAGTTTTTCTGAATCTTCTTGGGATCTACAAGACCGGATACGGTAAGGCCATAGAAGGGCTCATCATTTTGAATGGAATGTCCTCCAATCAAGATGGCTCCGGCTTCTTTCACCTTATCCGCTCCTCCCTTCATAATTTCCGATAAAACATCAGGAGAAAGGCAATTCGGAAAACCGACTATATTCAAGGCTACCTTGGGAATGCCTCCCATCGCATAAACATCGGAAAGGGCATTCGCCGCTGCAATCTGTCCAAACAGATAGGGGTCATCCACTACCGGAGTGAAGAAATCCACTGTTTGAATCATTGCCAGATCCTCCGTAAGCTGGTAAACCGCTGCGTCATCAGAAGTATCCAACCCTACCAATACATGAGGATCAAAATCAAATTTCGGAAGCTTGCTCACAACCTGAGCAAGGGTCTCAGGACCTATTTTCGCGGCTCAGCCGGAAAGCTTGGTCATCTGGGTTAATCTAAGTTTACTCATCTAGTCTCCCTTACTTAACAAAGCAGGGAAAGGTACAGAACCCCTTCCCTGTTAATTCTATATCAGCTTTCTATTGTACGGTTTATCTATAAAAAGTCAAGATAAGACAGGACTTTCTCGGCAATTCCATCCCAGGATAGGCTACCCATGGAAATCATTTTGGAATACTCGCTATCCATACAAAGAGCAATTTGTTTTTCTAAGCGTTCTTCAAATATCGGAAGAGCCTCCTCCGGTATTTCATCCGCATTTTTACGAGGAGGTAGCTCTACAAAAAAGATCGGTGCTGTGGGAAGATTTTCTGAAAAAAACTCTTCCAAGCCTTCCAAAGCCGTAAGAACCACTTTATTTCCACAAGCCAAGGACTCAATCACCGTCATAGGAACTGCATCAAAGAATGAAGGCAAAAGAAAACAATCGGAAAATTCATACCAGGGCACCAGGTCCGCATAGTCCAAACGACCTAAAAAGTGAATGGGATAGCTGCAGGTTTTGGCCAAAGCATAGACTGCCTCCTTCTCCTCCTTATTTCCGTTATCTCCAATCATAAAAAGGCGAAAATCCTTTCTTCCCTTTTGAGAAAGAGCTTCCAGGCTTCTTAAAAGAGAAAACACTCCCTTTTTTTCTCCCAGCTTTCCGGCAAAAAGCAAGTCTATACTTTCTCCCTTGCTAAAAATTTCTCCTGAAGCAGTTTGAATCTCTCTTCTTCTGGGAATACCATGGGGACTGACCACATCTCCTGTGGGTAAGCCAAGAACTTCCGAATTATAGCCAATCCCGATATTTACCACTTTTTCGGGCTTCACGCCATAAAGACGAAGAACCTCCTGCCTCTGTGCCTCCTTGGGTGTAAATATTTTATCCAGCTTTTGAATGTTTCGAATAATTCTTTCCTTTTCCAAATCATGCTTTTCCATTTGACGAAGATCCGTATTATGGCAAAAAGCAAAGATAGGAATATCGGGACATTTTTCCCTCACCAGGGCCGTAAGCAGATAAAGATGATGGCATAAAATCAAATCCGGAGAAAATACAGACAATACTTCTTCCAGCTTTTTAGAGAAGGCTCTTTCAAACTGTTCCAACATTTCCTTCGTCAGATCCTTATATCTGGTACTCTTATAAGGCATCTCATCACTCATTCCTAAAACTGGATAGGGCAATTCTTCCGATTCGTAATACACCGGAAAAAAATCCACGGAAGGAATATCCGGAAGCTTATCTTTCCTGGTGACCCCGCAAATCACAGCCTGCTCTTCTCCAAGATGCCGAAAAGATTTCAGAATCTCTGTCAGGTAAATGCCGGAGCCCGTGCTGCTGGGTTTTTGTGTAATGATACTGAGTATTTTCATCTTCCCTCCTACTGAAAAAGACTGCCCGAAAAAGGGCAGTCTGAACGGCAAATGCCGGAATATTTGGCGAAGGTGTGTGAGAATCGAACTCACCTAGGATGTTCTACACATCCAACACTGGTTTTGAAGACCAGGAGGCTCACCAGGTACCTATCCACCTCCAAATGAACACTGCACACTATACCATAGAAAAAAATGCTCTGTCAAATCTCGAATAGATTCATAGAAAATCACAATAAATTTCTATAGAAAATTCCTATAGAGCAAGAAAAAATGACAAAGCAAATTTCAAAAATTCCTAAAACAGAATTTCATGTACGGAGCTGGGCTCAAGACCGGCTTCTTTACAAGCCGCCAAAGTGCTCTCTCTATTCTCCAAAGCCGTACTCCAGGCTAGTCCGCAGCCTGCGGAAATCACGGAAGGAAGGGGAATCAGTCGTCCCGGCAGGTCCTTCTCCTTTCCCAGCTTCTCCATCTGCAGAGCATCTACCGTATTATGAAAGCTTAAGATACATTGTAAAGTTTTCTCTCTCATTATGGTTTAATAATCTTATCGGACTGCATCTGTGTTTCCACAATCTCGTACATATTGGAAATAATACCTACAGCCAACTTCTCCTTAATTTTATAGTAGTCTGCACAAAGTCCGCAGGTCATAATCTTCACACCGGCTTTCTCCAGAGTCTTTAAGTCGGAAAGCACCGGAGAATCCTCTGAAGTTAAATAAGCTCCACTATTGTAGAAAACCATAGCCGTTGGCAAAGGATCCACATTACTTAAAGCGAAAACAAAGGACTTAATCAAAGTATGGCCAAGCTCCTCCGCACCCTCTCCCATCTTGTTGGAAGAAAATACCACAGTACAAGTAGCTTCCTTCTCCTTGGAAGCTCCGCTCTGCTTCTTTACCTCAATACGAACTTCAAATTCATTCTCGGAAAGCTTCTGAGATGCCACAGCATACTGAAATTTTTGCCCTAGTCACTGCAAATTCTGTACCGCAGTTTCATTATCCACCAGTATCGTCAAAATACCTTCCTGCATCTCCTCCATAGCCTTCTTTGCTTCCACCACCGGAAGAGGACAAGCCAAGCCTTTACAATCTAAGTTTTTTTCCATTTTGCTTCTCCTTTCAATATTGATTCTCCTAAAC
>CAUSUG010000126.1:0-6445 GCA_963534765.1 uncultured Oribacterium sp. | reverse complement strand
GTAAATATGATACTCCCGTCTGTGACAGTTACACTAATTCACATAAACATACTTGACTAGTATGTTTATGTGAATTATACTTTTGGGGAATAAGATACTTCAATATTTTATCTTATAAAGAAAGCGCATTTTTGGAGAAGAAGTTTTACAAAGTAGGGAATGTACAGAGTGGCAGATTTACAGAGAAGAAAAGGAGAATGGTATGGGAAAGATTTATCACGCAGCGGAAGAACTGATTGGACGTACTCCGATTTTGGAGCTTAGCCATATCGAGAAAAAGGATGGCTTGGAAGCAAAGCTTTTGGCAAAGCTGGAATATTTTAACCCGGCAGGCTCTGTAAAGGATAGAATTGCCAAGGGGATGATTTTGGATGCAGAGGAAAGAGGTCTTTTAAAGCCCGGCTCTGTAATTATTGAGCCCACCTCAGGAAATACAGGAATCGGTTTATCCTTAGTGGCGGCAAGCCGAGGCTATAGAATCATCATTGTAATGCCCGATACCATGAGTGTGGAGAGAAGAACCCTGATGAAGGCTTATGGCGCAGAGCTGGTGCTGACTGAGGGAGCAAAAGGAATGAAGGGTGCCATTGCCAAGGCAGAGGAGCTTGCGAAAGAAATTCCCAACAGCTTTATTCCCGCTCAGTTTGAAAACCAGGCGAATCCTAAGACTCATGAGAAAACCACAGGTCCGGAAATCTGGGAGGATACTGACGGCAAGGTAGATTATTTGGTTTCCGGAATCGGAACCGGAGGAACCATTACCGGAATCGGCAGATATTTGAAGGAAAAGAACCCTGCCGTAAAGGTAATCGCGGTAGAGCCTGAGGATTCTGCAGTGCTTTCCGGAAAGGCTCCGGGACCACATAAGATTCAGGGAATTGGAGCAGGTTTTGTTCCTGACACTTTAGACACGAAGATTTATGATGAAATCATTACCGTTTCCAATGCGGATGCTTTTGCAACAGGAAGACGTATCGGAAAAGAGGAAGGCGTCCTGACCGGAATTTCCTCCGGAGCGGCTGTACATGCGGCAATTCAGATTGCAAAGCGCCCTGAGGCAAAGGGAAAGAACATTGTCATCATCCTTCCGGATTCCGGAGATCGTTACCTTTCTTCTCCGCTTTTTGCCGACGAAGCCTAAAGGATAAAAGGAAGTAGGAAATATCACAGTGAAATCATCGCTTCTATAGCAATATAGCTCTAAAGCGGGGCACGCTCTCGCTAACTTCACCTCGTAGCTGTACTAACATCAAGCTTCATTTCATTCGCTTTCTGTAAGTACAGACGGGTTCAGATTACCCCTCTTTAGAGCTATATTGCACGAAGCTATTCATGGACTGTATATTCCAGACTTCCTTTTTTTGTTGCAAAAAAAGCTGTGGCATAGTCGAAGTTTCTAGGAGTGTAAGTTTAAGCTAGGGCAAGTGTTATGACTTTAAGCTATGGAAAATGTTGTGACTTTAATCTGGGAAAAGTATTGTAGCTTTAGCCTAGGACATTCGGTTGACAAGGTGGGGAAAGTGCATGAGAATAAATGAGCTTTACAGTATAGAGCAGAAGGATATTTTCCGCTGTAATATGATGAGACATTTCGCGGAATTGTGTAGGAGAGAGTGTGAGATAGTAAAAAGTAGGAGAGCGTAAAAAGTAGAAGAGAGTAGAAAGTAGAAGTGAGTAGAAAGGGAGAGGTGGCGTTATGATTTTAGAAAGAATCAATAGCCCGGAGGATTTAAAGCATTGCTCCATGGGAGACTTGAATACCCTGGCAGGGGAAATGCGGAATTTTCTGATTGAAAGAGCCAGTAAACACATGGGACATGTGGGACCGGATTTGGGTTTTGTAGAGGCGACTATCGCTCTGCACAGAGTTTTTGATACTCCGAAGGATAAGATAGTCTTTGACGTTTCTCATCAGACCTATCCCCACAAGATGCTGACTGGCAGAAAAAAGGCATATATGGAGGAGGCTTCCTATGATGAGGTGGGACCCTATACCGATCCTAAGGAAAGCCCCTATGATTTGTTTTCCATCGGGCACACCTCCACTTCCATTGACTTGGCTATAGGACTTGCCAAAGCCAGAGACTTACTTTCCGGAACGGAAAAGGTGGTGGCGGTGATTGGAGACGGTTCTCTATCCGGCGGAATGGCTCTGGAAGGACTAAGCATTGCAGGGGAGCAGGAAAGTCAGCTTCTCATCATTTTAAATGATAACGAAATGTCTATTGCGGAAAACCACGGGGGCATGTATAAGGGTTTGAAACGCCTTAGAGAAAGCAATGGCCAGGCTGAGGATAATCTGTTCCGAGCTATGGGGTTGGAATATCTCTATGAAGATCAGGGAAATGATGTAGAGTCTCTGGTAAAGGCCTTGGAAAAGGCGAAAAGCTACGAAAAACCCGTGGTGCTTCACATTCATACCGCTAAAGGAAAGGGTCTGAAGTTTGCGGAGCAGGATAAGGAAAGCTGGCACTGGCATCTGCCCTTCCATTTAGAAACGGGAAAAACCAGGGAAGAATATGATTTTCCGGGAGAAGATATCGGAGAACTTACTGCGGAATTTTTACTGGCGAAAATGAAGAAGGATCCGGCAGTCTTGGCCATTACCGCAGGAGTGCCCGGCGGCATGGGATTTGATGCGGAAAGAAGAAAAGAGGCCGGAAAGCAGTTTGTGGATGTGGGAATTGCGGAGCAGACAGGAGTAACTCTTGCCTGTGGTGCGGCAAAGAATGGTGCAAAGCCGGTATTTTTTACTTCCGCCACCTTCCTGCAAAGAGCCTATGATCAGATTTCCCACGATGCGGCTATTAATTCCCTTCCTATTACTATGGTGGTAAACAGTGCATCTATTCTGGGAATGCGGGATAAAACCCATCTGGGACTGTATCTTTTGGCCATGGCCAATTCCATCCCTGAGCTTTTAATCTTTGCTCCGGCCTTTAAAGGAGAATATTTCTCTTTACTGGATTGGGCGTTGGAACAGCAGGAGCATCCGGTTCTGATTTTTGCGCCGGAAGGAAATGTGCTGGAGGATGAAGCGGTGGTAAAGGAGAGCTTTTTCCCTGTTTCTTATCAGGAAATCCAAAGAGGACAGAAGGTCGCCATCTTTGCCACAGGCTCCTTGTATGAAGAAGGAAGAGAAGGGGCGAAAAATCTCGAGAAAAAGACCGGCGTCAAGCCCACTTTAATTAACCCCGGTATTCTATCTCATTTGGATAAAGAGTATCTGGAAAATCTGGAAAAAGACCATGAGTTGGTGGTGGTCTTAGAGGACGGCATTTTGTCAGGAGGTTTTGCAGAGAAAATAGCTTCCTTCTATAGCCTAAAGCCAATGAAGGTACTAAGCTTAGGTCTGGAAAAAGAATTCTATGACGAATATGATATGGAAGCCTTGATGAAAGAATATCACATGGATAGAGAATCCATGGTGGAGCGGATTTTGGAAGTCTTATAAATTCATCCACACCGCCTCACAAATTTATCAAAAGAAATCGATGATTATGGACTATAGATCCTAACAGAACTAAAAAAGAGCAGAAGATGAAAGAGTGAATTAGTCTCTAAAAATCTTCTGCTTTTTTTCCACTAAATAAAGCTTGCATAACATTAAAAAAAGATGGTTTTCGAGCAGTATAGGTCTGAAAGGGGGTAGTCTGAGCCCGTGGGTACTTGCGAAAAACGAAGGAACTGAAGTTTTTCGCTTAGTATCCCTTACGTGGCGAAGCTAGCGAGAGCGTGCCCCATTTTCAGACCTATACTGCGTAGAAAACTTTTTCCCCCATTTTCAGATCTATACTGCGTAGAAAACCTTTTATAACTCCCACTTCAGGCCTATACTGCGTAGAAAAAGGAGCGGTGGATTCTTCCACCGCTCCTTTGCTGTTTATGATGATTTAGGCGAATCAAGATATTTTCCGATTTTCGGATTAAACATCAGTACTTCCTTCCCATGTTCCTACTTCTCTATGAGCGGACTTCTCATCGAACCAGTGTGTGGTTACAGTCTTTGCTCTGGTAAAGAAGCGAACGCCGTCTCTTCCAAGAACGTGAAGGTCTCCGAAGAAGGAATCCTTGTTTCCGGAGAACGGGAAGTAAGCTGTTGGAACAGGAATTCCTACATTAATTCCTACCATTCCTCCATCAGTCTCCATAGCGAAACGTCTTGCATAGTAGCCGCTCTGGGTGAAGATTGCAGAACCGTTAGCGAAGGGGTTTGCATTCATGATAGCGATACCCTCTTCATAGTTCTTCACTCTCTTGATACAAGTAACCGGTCCAAAGATTTCGCAATCACCGATGCTCATGTCCTTAGTAACATGGTCGAAGATGGTTGGTCCAACGAAGAATCCGTTCTCTAAGCCGGGAACCTTCACGTCTCTACCATCCAATACAAGCTCAGCACCTTCATCAATACCCTTCTGAATCCAGTTCAATACGCTTTCCTTATGCTTTGCGGAAACAACAGGTCCTAACTTGGTATCCTCATCATAAGCGGCACCAATCTTCATAGCCTGTGCCTTCTGCTTTAAGAGAGCTACAAACTTATCTGCAATACTATCCTGAACTACAATTACAGGAAGAGCCATACAACGCATTCCCGCACATCCGTAGGTAGAGTTGACAATTGCATTGGTTGCACTCTCTAAATCAGCATCCTCTAAGAGAAGAGCATGGTTCTTTGCCTCTGTCTGAGACTGAACACGCTTTCCGTGAGCTGCAGCAACAGAATATACTTCCTTACCAACCTTGGTGGTTCCTACGAAGGTAACGGCCTTAATACGCTCATCCTTTAAAAGGATATCCGCTTCTTGTCTTCCGCAGGTTACCAGGTTTACAACACCCTTTGGGAAATGTGCTTCTTCGTAGAAAAGCTCCAACATTCTCATGGAAGTAAGGGGAGTCTGGCTGTTAGCCTTCAATACAACGGTATTTCCGGTAGCAATAGCCACAGGAACCATCCAACCCCAAGGAATCATAGCAGGGAAGTTCATGGGAACAATGCCGGCAACTACACCAAGAGGTGCTTTGTAAGTAGCGGTGTCATATCCGGTGGTTACATTCATAGAGGTTTCGCCCTGAAGAAGATCAGGAATGGCACAAGCCAGCTCTGTAGGCTCAATGGCCTTCTGTACATCTCCTCTTGCCTCACCGATGGTCTTTCCAAGCTCCTTGGCACAAAGCTGAGATAACTCCTCCTTATGCTTAATCAGAACATCTCTCCAAGTAAACATATACTGGGTTCTCTTGGAAATAGACAATGCGCTCCAAGCAGGAAAAGCTTCCTGGGCAGAGGCAATTGCAGCCAAAACCTCTTCCTTAGTACAGCTTGGTACCTCAGCAATCACTTCGCCGGTGCTGGAATCCGTAATAGGCATATATTTATCCGTCTTAGAGGGAACCCACTCACCGTTGATGCAATAGTTCATTCTTTTTACTCCCATGTTACTCCTCCTTTGTAAACATTCTTGAAAAATGGGTAAATGCTGAGTATAATGTTAGCATATCTATGGTATATGTCAAGGAGTAACTTGAAATTTACCAAAAAATACATGAAAAAGAAGAGGGAATATGTATAATAAGGGGAATGAAGAGGAGAAAGGTCGAGATGGAGGAAAAGCATGAGGGATAAACGTTTGGATGATATGGAAGAATATATTTTGTCGCAGAAGGACAGCAGCTTAGACGAACTTTGCGAAAAATACCAAATTTCCAAAAATACAGTACGAAGAGACATTGAAGAATTACTATTAAGAGGAAATATAAAAAAGGTTTATGGCGGAGTAAAAGCTAAGGAAAATGCCGGGAAACAGGTGGAGCTGTCCGCATTTTCCGAAAGAAATATAAGCCATAAGGAAGAGAAAGAAAAGATTTGTAAATCGGCCGGGGAACTGGTGAAGGAGGGAGATACCATCTTTATCGATACCGGAAGCTCCTGTGTGAATCTGGTAAAGTACATTGGTCATGTTTCCTGCATGATTATCACCAACAGCTTGAGAGTGGCTTACATGGCGAAGGATTATCCCGGGCTACAGCTCCTAATGCTGCCGGGGAGCCTTAGACGGGAAACCATGTCATTTGTAGGATTGGAAACGGTGGAACAGCTTCGGATTTACAATATTGATCAGGCCTTTATGGCTGCTACCGGAGTATCTTTGCAGAAGGGTATGACAAACGCCTCCGCGTATGAATACAACATTAAAAAAGAGGTTTTGGAACGCTCCAGAATCAAGAATCTGATGGTGGATCATTCGAAATTCGGGAAAACGGCTCTTTATACCTTTGGAGATTTTCAGGACTTTGACTGTCTGATTACAGATACCTGTCCACCGGAGGATTATGTGGAGATGCTGGGGAAAAATCATGTGAAGCTTCTTTATTAATTAGATTTTATCCAAAAGGGACTTTTCATTCTGCTTTTTACTTAAAAAAACAGGATGAGTAAGTC
>CAUSUG010000125.1:0-6448 GCA_963534765.1 uncultured Oribacterium sp. | reverse complement strand
TTCTATACCTTTCTATACCTTTCTATACCTTTGGGCTGTATCATTTGAATCCATCATTTCTATACGATATTCTTGCCTCTTCTCTGTCTTCCATGGTAAAGTAGAGCAATAAAAAAAGCAGAATGCAGAAAGGACGAAGAAGATGCAGGATTATCAAAAAGAGTATCAGCGCTGGATGGCAGCGGAGTTAGAGGACTTTGATTTAAAGAGAGAGCTGCAATGCATGGCAGGGCAGGAGGAAGAAATCAAAGAGCATTTTGCAAGAGCTTTGGAGTTCGGTACCGCAGGAATTCGAGGAACCTTGGGCGCGGGCACCAACAGAATGAATCTTTTCGTGGTGCGTCAGGCTACAGAGGGCTTGGCCAGATATATTTTAGAGGAGAAGCTGGAGAAGCTGGTAGCCATCAGCTATGACTCCCGTTTGAAGGGCTGGACCTTTGCCAAGGAAGCGGCGAAGGTTTTGGCGGCAAATGGCATTACCGTTCGGATGTATGATGCTTTGATGCCGGTGCCGGCTTTGTCCTTTGCCACCAGATACTATCATTGCAGTGCGGGCATTATGTTGACCGCATCCCACAACCCTGCAGAGTACAACGGCTATAAGGCCTACGGCAGTGACGGATGCCAGATGACGGACGAAGCCGCAGGAAAGGTTTATAAAAAGATTCAGGAAACCGATGTGCTCACCGGCTATAAGACCATGGAGTTTGCCAAGGCGGTGGATGAAGGGCTGATTCGTTTTGTAGGGGAGGATTGCAAGGAAGCCTTCTATAAATATGTGCTGTCCCAGCAGGTACATCCGGGACTTTGCAAGGATGCAGGACTGACTCTGGTCTATTCTCCCCTGAACGGAACCGGTTTAGAGCCGGTAACCCGCATTTTCAAGGAAATGGGAATCGAGGACGTCAGCATTGTTCCGGAGCAGGAGTATCCTAACGGCTACTTCACTACCTGTCCCTACCCAAATCCTGAGATTTTCGCAGCTCTGGAGAAGGGACTTGCCTTGGCAAAGGAGAAAAATGCAGACCTGATGCTGGCCACAGACCCGGACGCAGACCGTGTGGGTATCGCCATGCGTTGTCAGGACGGAAGCTACGAGCTGGTGTCCGGAAATGAAATGGGCGTTTTGCTTTTAGATTACATTGCGAAAGGTCGTAAGGAGGAAGGCACCCTTCCGGAAAGACCGGTGGCGGTAAAGTCCATTGTGAGTACCCCCCTTGCGGATAAGGTGGCAGAGTATTACGGCATCGAGCTTCGCCACACCCTTACCGGATTTAAGTGGATTGGAGAGCAGATTAAGCTTTTGGAGGAAAAGGGAGAGGAGAATCGCTTCATTTTCGGCTTCGAGGAAAGCTATGGCTACCTGTCCGGAACCGCAGTGCGGGATAAGGATGCGGTGGTAGCTTCCATGCTGATTTGCGAGATGGCGGCTTATTATCGGAAAAACGGCTCTTCCATTAAGGAGCGTTTGGAGCAGATTTATGCACAGCACGGCTATTATCTGAATTCCGTGGACAGCTTCTCCTTCCCGGGACTTTCCGGCATGGATAAGATGCAGGGCATTATGGATTCCTTACGCAAGGAAAGCCCTAAGGATTTTGCCGGCACCAAGGTAAAGGAATGCGTGGACTATCTGGATACAGAGAAGACAGGGCTTCCCAAGGCAAATGTTTTGATTTACCACTTGGAGGACGGCTCCAGCATTATTGTGCGCCCCTCCGGAACAGAGCCGAAGATTAAGGCTTACTACACCACCTTAGGAAAGAATAAGGATGAGGCCAAGGCGGTAAAAGAGAAGTATGCAAAGGCGATAGCACCGATTTTTGCTTAAAGAAAGGGCAGTATGGTAGGAGAGAGAGTTGAGGAATTGGACCGATACAAGGGACTTTTGATTTTCCTTGTGGTGCTGGGACATTTTCTTCTGCCGATAAAGGATAGCGGTATGGCGCTGTTTTCCCGGAGCTTTTACGGGATATACAGCTTTCATATGCCAGCCTTTATCTTCCTGTCCGGATATTTTTTCCAACAAAGCTTTGTAAAGAGAGGAAGAGCAGCTTCCTCTCTTTTTTCGAACTTACTGTATTATTTTCTCTGTTATTTTTTCTTAAAAACCCTGCTGTACCCCTTTGATATTTTTTGCTACGGGGGACAGGGGAGCTTTCCGGATTATCTCCATGAATCCTCTACTCCCTGGTATCTTTTGGGACTTTTCTTCTGGCAGTTCGCCTGCCTTCCTCTTTGCTTTTTTAAGCGAAACAAGGTCTATATCGGGAAGGGGGGAAATCCGGAGGATAGGAAAGAAAAATGCTATCTTCTCCTTCTGATTTTCCTTTCTTTGTTCGCAGGATATCTGGACCAAAATAGAAGACTGGTGGATTTCCTGGCACTGGATCGAGTCTTCGGCTTTGCACCCTTTTTCTATTTTGGAATGCTCACTTCCCAAAGCCCTTTTTCTTGGAAGAAAAAAAGGACAGACCTTGCCCTTATGGGTGGGGCTTGCTTTTTCTTCTTTCTCCTGTTTTTCCCCGCTTTAAAAAACTATACTCGCATTTTCTATGGGGTGTGGTACAGGAGGGTGAGTAAAGAGGAGATTCTTCCCTTTTTTCAAAGCTTTCCCATCCTGCTTCGCGTTTTTTACATTCCTTTTGCTTTGGGTATTTCCTATTTTTTCTATTGGCTGCTCTCTTTTTTCAGGAAAAGTCCTTTTCGGAAGACAATATTGGAAAAGCAGCTTTCGCTTTGGGGAAAATATTCTTTGGTAATTTATCTTTTTCATCGCCCCTTCCGGGATTTGTTCCTAAAGATTGGAGGCTACAGCTATTTCCTACATCATGAGAGAGCTTTGCCGGTTCAGATTCTTTTCTTCCTGTTTTTACTGGGCTTTTCCGTGGCGGTTTGCGTTCTTTTGGGAAGAAAATCCCTTTACAGTCTTTGCAAGAAAAGATGGTAAATCTAAGATTTAGGATTAAATTCCGGCTTTCTAAGAGATTTCCATGCTCGAAGCTTGGATCATATAGCTTATGACATAAATCCCGAAACCTACACTTTTGAATATAGCGCTTTATTTCAGAACATATATTCCGAAAAACGCCAAAAAACTCGACAATAATGAAAAACTGCGATAAAATAGCTAAAAATGATTTTTAAAGCAAGGGAGTTTTTATGAGAGGATACACAATTTTACAGTGGCTGACCTTCTTTATGCTGTACTGCATCCTGGGTTGGTGCTTCGAGTCTTCTTACTGCTCTCTGAAATCCGGCCATTTACAGAATAGAGGATTTTGCCATGGACCATGGATTCCCTTGTATGGTGTGGGATCCTGCCTTTTGGTCTTCTTCGCTCATGGACATGAGGGGCATCTCCTCTATCTTTTTTTGCTTGGATTTTTCGGCGGAACGGCATTGGAACTTATCACCGGCCTTTTGATGAATCACATCTTTCATATGCGCTGGTGGGATTATTCTCAGAATCCTTTGAACTTTCGCGGTTACATCTGCTTCTTTGCGTCTATAGGCTGGGGAGTGATGGCGATTTTTTTAATGCAGGTGGTGCACAAATTTGTTTCCTCCATTCCGGCGGATTGGAGCTATCTCACCTTTGTGATTATTGACACCATGCTCTATACCCTGTTCATTGAAGACGTGGTATTCTCCGTCATTGCGGCTCTGGAACTTCGGGAGCGTCTGGGAAGACTGGCGAGAAATTCCGAGGAGATACAGAACCTGCGGCGTTCCATCGGAGAGCTTTATGATCGTATCGGTGAAGCCAAGCAGGAGTGGGAGCAGGGAGCGGAGGAGCTTAGAGCCGTACAGCAAAATGAAGGCAATGTGGCTGCCGTGAAATATGTGATGGAGTCCGGGATGTCTTTAGCCAAAAATACGGTGAGTCAGGCGGCCAGCAGTACCATCGGGACAGCAAGCCTTGCGGCGGATACGGCAAAGGGCGCCGTGGGACAGGTAGCCAGCAGTGTGAAGGAATCCGCCGGCGCTCTTCTTAGAAGCCTGCTAAAGGATAAGGAGAGAATGGAGGAGGAACTGGCTGTTTTGGAAGACGGCGGTAATGCGGAAAGCGGAAAGATGCATTGGTGGACCAAAACCATGCTTCGCAATAACCCGGATGCGGTTTCCGAAGAAGAAAGCTTTAAGGCCTTAAAGGAGGCGGCAATGAAAAGGCAAAAGAAGGAGAGTCGGGCAGGAACAAAGCCGAAGAAATAAATAGAAACAGTAAATAGAAGCAGTAAAGAAAAAGAGCATGCTCTTTGGGAGGTATTATGGCACTGGCAAAGACGATGGAACCCCTTTTACAAGGAAATTCCGCGATTCGAAAGATGTTTGAACTGGGACAGGAAATGGCCGAGAAGTACGGCAAGGAAAATGTCTATGATTTCAGTCTGGGAAATCCTGTGGCTCCTGTGCCCTACGAAGTGAAAAATGCCATTATCAGCCTTTTGGAAAATCAGGATCCTCATGAGATTCACGGCTATATGAAAAATGCCGGCTATGATGAGGTGCGGGAACAGATTGCAAGACATCTGACAAGACGTTTTGAACTGCCCTATGAGAAGGAGCAGATTCTTCTCTGTGCCGGAGCGGCAGGAGGCTTAAATATTTTGATGCGTTGTCTTCTGGACGAAGAGGATGAAGTGCTTTGCTTTGCCCCCTATTTTACGGAGTACAATGCCTATGTTTCCCACTACAAGGGAAAGCTTACCGTGGTACCGGTGAAGGAAGATAATTTCTCTTTGGATATCGGCATGGCAGACCGGCTGATTCGCAGAAAAACCAAGGCGGTGATTTTAAATAATCCCAACAACCCCAGCGGTGTAGTGTATAAAGAAGAAGAGCTGAAGGCCTTGGCGGAGATGCTGAGAGAGGCGGAGGAAAGGGTGGGACACCCCATTTACCTGATTTGCGATGAGCCCTATCGGGAGCTGGTTTATGACGACAGAACCGTGCCCTATATGCCCGGCCTTTATCACAACAGCATTTACCTCTATTCCTTCTCCAAAACCCTTTCCATCCCGGGAGAGAGAATCGGCTATCTGGCCATAGGAAAAGACGTGGAAGACGGAGAAAAGCTGATGCGGGCTGCCACGATTGCCGGCAGAACCCTTGGCTTTGTCAACGCTCCTTCTCTATTCCAAAAGGTAATTTCCGAATGTCTGGAAGTGAAGGTGGATGTGGGATTTTATGACAGAAACCGTCGCCTTCTCTATACGGAGCTTACGGAAATGGGATTTTCCTGTCTGCCGCCGGAGGGCGCTTTTTATCTTCTGATGAAGTCCCCTCTAGAGGACACGGAGGCATTCCAGAAGATGGCGGAGGAAGAGCATATCATTATGGTGCCCACGGACGGCTTCGGCCTACCCGGCTATTTCCGCCTGTCCTACTGTATTCCCTTTGAAACCATTGAAGCCTCTCTGCCGGCTTTTCGGGCTTTGTGGGAGAAGGTGAAGCAGCGGCAGGAAACGGATGCAGAGCAAAAAGATAGCGATGTAAAAAATCAAAAAATTTTATAAGCAGTATAGGTCTGAGTTTTGATTTTTTACAGCTCCGATTTTGCTGTTTAATAGAAATGTAAGATGAAAAGCCAAAGTTAGTGGAATATAATCATCTTATAGATATTCGTTCAATATTTTACAATATGTGACGGCTTCCGGATAGGAAAAATGCTTTGGAAGCTAAGAGCACATTGAAAGGAGGAGGTATGAAGCTTGGTGTTTGGGATTTTTTGAACATTGGGGTGGCTGTAGCTTTCTTTATTGTTTATCTGATTAGTAAAGAGCAGGCTGCAAAAGATTTCTGCATGACTATGATTATTGGCTTAGGAGCAGCGAGTCAGTTGGAAAGAAGGATGAAGGACGAAAAAACATCTTTAAAGGATAACAGAGTCTATCAGTTTTCCTTTGCTCTGCTTTTTCTATCCTATGGAGTCAGCATTTTAAACTACTTCGTTTTTCATACCAACCTTATCAATAGAGCATGTCTGATTCTTTATATCGGTATCATGCTTATTAATCTTGTTCTTCTAAACAAAAAGAGACAAAGTCTAGTTTCCTAGATAAGACGGAGTTTATAGCGAATAGGCATTTCAAGGAAGGGCATTGCTGATTTGGATAATAGTCCTGTAACTAAAATAAGCAGAAAAGAAAAACGGCTGTGATTACTCACAGCCGCTTTCTTTTTTTTTGAAGGGGGGACTCCGAAACCATATTTTCAGGAGAAGGTCCCGGAGTTGAGTATGAAAAGCTTTTTTTCTTCAGTTACATTTCTGTAACTGTGTATAGGATACAAGAAAACTGTGAGCAAAATATGTTTTCAGCCTTAAAGAATCCTAAAGAAAATAAAGAAAAAGAGAAGGAATGGAACAAAATTCTTACCGTGACAGGGGGAAAATCTTCATAGGATATTGACAACATACGAGTATTTCTTAAGATATTATATATAC
>CAUSUG010000124.1:0-6522 GCA_963534765.1 uncultured Oribacterium sp. | reverse complement strand
AGTCCCTTCCTTTCAGTGATCTAAGTCATTCAGAAAAGCTTGATATTATACGCCAGCTTTATCAAAAGGGCATATTCTCTATGAAAGGTGCCATAAAAACCGTAGGAAATAGACTGTCTTGCTCTCCCGCCAGTATGTATAGATATCTCGATATCGTAAAAAAGGAAAAATAAACTTTGATATGTTTTTAAGGTTCGCAAAAGTATGCTAACATATTGATTTGAGAACAATAATTAGAACTACACCCATCAACGAATACCCTACAAAGCAACACAGGGTTTGGGTACATCAAGAAAGGAGATTTTAAGATGCTGAAGAAACATCAATTCTGGGCAGTCGTAGCAGTTGTTGGAATGGTGATGTGCTTTATCACAGGACACGCTATGGTGGCAGGACATAAACCAAAAGCGGTGACAGAGTAAAGTAGAATAAATACAAAAAGGGACTGTGAAAATCAAAATGATAAAGAACTTTTCGGCAATATAGGTCTGAAAATGGGGTGTCTGAGCCCGATACTTGCGAAATCCGGCGAAGTGAAGAACTGTAAAAATCAATAAATGAAGCGAATAATGCAGTATGTGTCTATAATAGGGGGTAGTCTGAGCCCGTCGGTACTTGCGAAAAACAAGAGAAACGCAGTTTTTCGCTTAGTATCCGCTACGTGGCGAAGCTAGCGGGAGCGTGCCCCGATTATAGACACATACTGCATTAGAGCGCATCTTTATAAAAACTACAGTCCTTTTCCAGTCTTTAATCCTTCTTTTCCTTGTCACCGTATTTTGTTGCAATTTCAAACAGCAAACTGCTTCCCTGAGAAATCTGTAAATCCACACCGGTGTCGTTTGGCTTATTCTCTGCGAATTCATAGTCCTTATCCGGAAGAATGGCATTTAACAAAATTCCCACCAAAGAGCCTGTAGCAATGCCGGAGAAGGCAATCTGGATACCGAAGAGCTGAAAATGCAGGGCTCCCTCGGAGGAGTAGTTGATTCCGATGGACAATACCAGAATCATAGCCGCCACGATGATATTTCTACTCTTGGAAAAATCCACCTTGGTTTCCACCACATTTCGAACACCAACCGCGGAAATCATGCCGTATAGCACCAGGGAGATTCCGCCGATAATCGCCTGAGGCATTGCTTCAATCACCGCGGAAAACTTCGGGCAGAAGCTAAGGAGTACCGCAAAGCAGGCAGCCAGACGAATGACTCTGGGGTCATAAACCTTGGTTAAGCTCAGCACACCGGTATTTTCTCCGTAGGTTGTATTGGCAGGCGCACCGAAAAGGGAAGCAAGCGTTGTGGCTAAGCCATCTCCCAAAAGGGTTCTGTGTAAGCCCGGATCCTCCAGATAGTTAATGCCTACCGTAGAGGAAATAGCGGAGATATCGCCGATATGCTCCATCATTGTTGCAAAGGAAATGGGGATAATGGTCAAGCTGCTGCTCAGAAGTAGAGCCGGGTCCAGCTTACCCTCGGTAAATAGGGAGAAAACCGTTCTGTGATAGTCTATCGGAAAGCCGAAAATCGGCGCTTCATTAATACTGTCAAAGGGCACAAAGCCTAAAACTGCCGCAAAGCTGTAGGATATCAGAACACCCAGCAGGATGGGAATGATTTTCACCATTCCTTTTCCGAAAATATTGCAAAAGATGACTACGCAGATAGCCAGAAGAGCCAGTCCCCAGTTGCTGGAACAGTTTTCCACTGCAGACTTGGAAAGGTTTAACCCGATGGCAATGATAATCGGTCCTGTAACCACCGGCGGAAAATATCGCATAACCCGACTGGCTCCAAAGGCCTGAAAGAGAAAGGCCAGCACCAGATACATCAGTCCTGCGCAGGCTACCCCGAAGCAGGCGTAGAGCAGAAGCTCCGGCTCCTTATTGGGTGCTATACTCATATACCCTGCCAAAAAGGCGAAGGAAGAGCCTAGAAACGCGGGCACCTTATTCTTTGAAAGAAAGTGAAACAAAAGTGTGCCCAGTCCCGCAAAAAGCAGGGTGGTGGAAATGGATAAGCCGGTCAGCAAGGGTACCAATACCGTTGCTCCGAACATGGCAAAAAGATGTTGTAATCCTAAGACCACAAACCTTCCTTTTCCCAAGACTCTGGCATCGTAAATAGCTTCTTCTCCGATATTTTTGATTTTCTCCACATTAGCCTCCTTTGTAGCTATTCTCAGGGAATCTCAGTTTATTCAATTTTCTTCGTACATTTACGCCGTTCCCTATCATACTCTCCGACTCGGACTATGTCAAAATCATTTTCCCATACATTCCGTAAGAAGACTATTCTTTCCCTACTTATTTTCCTTCTTGCCTCCGGCAGGTTTTCGGCCTTGTTTCGTCTCCTCTCGAGACGCCGTGACGGAATACGTCTTGAAAATGCGTAGAATAGCCTTGAAAATGCGTAGAATTTTTAGAATCTTCAGAAAAGCGTTCCTTTCCCCCTTCTTCCTTCTGTGATAAAATAGACATAAGTCAATAGGAAAATTTTTTATTATAAGATATTTTGCATTAAACGGAAATAAATTTTATAGGTCGTTTTCAACAAAAAATTGAATATTGGTTATATACTGAGAAGATAATGCGTGGAGGATAGACATCATGGAAATTAGACAACTGCATTCTTTTATAAAAATCGTTGAATTACAAAGCTTTTCCAAGGCCGCAGAAGCCCTGGGCTACACTCAGGCGGCGGTAACCATTCAGATTCGCCAATTGGAGCTGGAGTTCAACACCCGCTTTTTTGACCGGGTAGGAAGGCACGTGGAATTAACCCCTCCCGGAAGGAAGTTTCTGATGTATGCCAATGAAATCCTTCGAAAAGTGGATGATGTCCATGCGATGTTGGGAAATGCCGTAGTAAAGGATCACAGGTTGCGTGTTGGCACTTTGGAGTCCTTGCTCAGCTTTAAACTGCCGAAGGTAGTCAGTTATTTCTATAAGCACTACCCTACCGTGGCTTTGGAAATTCGCTCTGGAACACCGAAGGAACTGAACGAGATGCTGGATCATAACCAGATTGATTTGGCCTATTACATCGACCAGAAGGTTTACGGACAGAATTGGGAGAAGACTTTAGAGGAGCCGGAGTCTGTCGTTTTTGTGGCTTCCACAGACGCTAAGCTACCGAAAAAGGAAGAATATCTTTTGGCTGAGCTTTTAAACCAGCCCTTCTTCCTAACGGAGAAGGATTCCAATTACCGATACGCTTTAGAGCAGGAATTGGCTTCCCGGCATTTAGGTATACGCCCCTTCTTTGAAACCAGAAATCCGGATGTAATTATCGAATTGATCAAAGAAAATCAAGCACTTTCCTTCCTCCCCAGATATGCCGTGGAGGAAAGTCTGAACAACGGAAGCCTACGACTTCTGAAGGTGCAGGACTTTGAGATGCAGATGTATCGTCAGCTCTTCTACCATAAGGACAAGTGGATTACGGAGGAAATGAAGAACTTCATCGCTTTGGGTGAATTATCGATGCTATAAAAGAAGAAAAAGAAGCGAATATAAAACAGTAAGCTCTTCCTGACAGGAAGATTCGCTTTACTATTTTTTCCATTCACTTCTAAAAAAGAATGAACCGCCCTACAGATTTGTAAATCAAAGATGTAGGGTGGTTTATATTTATGCACATAATCCAGTATCAAAGCCAATTTTTAAAAAATATCAGCTCCGGTTAGCTCATATACGTAGGCGAGGTTAGCGGGAGCGTGCCCGAGTTTTAACCCTATACGGAAAGGAAGGCTTTATCTATTTTTCCGTCCCCGTTTGTTTTATAGTAAATGATACTTTATCAAACCGCCTTTGGTCTTATACCCTGTATCCCAAAGCGCCTCCAGGGAGACCCAAGCCGCTTCCGAGTAGGTGACGGTCTGTATCTGAAAATCATTTCCTTCTGCCAAGGGGTCCTCCCCCTGATAACGGTAACCGATCAGCAAAAACCAGTGCCAGATATAGTCATCCATGTCCGGATTCTGATGATTCAAAATCAAAATGGGGACAGGAAGATTTTTATCGATCTGCTCCACAACACATTCTTTCGCTTTGGCAACATTTTCCGCCCCGGGAACGATGGTCATCATCAGGTTTTCTTCCTGATGCTCCTTTAAGAAATTCTGATAGCCCTCCACGTATAATTCCGGTTTATCGATGCCGGACCAACGGGGATGCAGGTATTTCTTCATTTCTTCGGTAAAATAAAGGTACTCGTCCTGATCTAATTTTTCCAAATTTCCGGAATATAAAGATTTTTTTCCATGGTGCAGGGCAAGATAAATCGAACTGTCACAGGCGGTAATGGCGCCACAGCCCCCCAGCTGCATCATATGGTCAAAACACCAATCCTGGTTTCCCCCATAGGACTCACCGATATAAAAAAAATCCAGTTTCTTCTCCATTTTCTCAGGACTTCTCCTTCCCTTTTATATAGATTTCGGGTTTTGCATCAAGCGCATGGCGTTGATGATGCAAATGACGGTTACCCCCACATCGCCAAACACTGCCGCCCACATATTGGCAATTCCTACGGCACTTAAAATCAGCACCAAAAACTTTACTGCAAGGGCAAAAACAATGTTTTGCATGGCAATCGTCATGGTCTTCTTTCCGATGGCAATGAGGGTGGGAATTCTACTTAAGTCGTCATCCATAATGACTACATCCGCCGCTTCAATGGCTGCATCCGATCCCATAGCGCCCATGGCAATGCCCACATCCGCCCGGGAAAGCACCGGTGCATCATTGATACCGTCTCCGATAAAGGCAAGATAACCGCTACGCTTCTCTCCTTCTCCGCTTAAAGAGCTAAGGATTTCCTCCACCTTCTCCACCTTCTGGGCGGGAAGCAGCTCTCCGTAAACGCTGTCCAAATTCAGCTCCCGGCCTACCGCCTCCGCTACAGGAGTACTGTCTCCGGTAAGCATAACCACACTTTCAATGCCCTGCTGCTTCATTTTCGAAACTGCTTCCTTACTGCTTTCCTTCACCTCATCCGCAATCAAGATTCTTCCAAGATACTGACCGTCCTTTGCTACCAGGCAAATGGTGGCAGCTCCCTCATCCTGCTGTGGTACGGAAATGCCTTCTTCCTCTAAAAGCTTGGCCTTTCCCACTAAAATTTTGCACCCTTCCACAATGGAAATCAAGCCTGCACCGCTGCGATTTTCCGTATTTTCCGGGAAAGGAAGACTGTTGCTTTCCTTTCCGGAAGAATGCTTCATCGGATCATTTTCTACTACGACATCTTCCGGAGAAGCATTAGCCTTCGAAGAATCTTCCATCCATTTTTTGTAGGCGCTGAGAATGGAAAGCCCGATGGGGTGGGTGGAACCATTTTCCGCCATAGCGGCAGTGCGAAGAAGCTCATCCTTGGAAATTCCCTCCCAAGGCTCAATCTCCTGCACGGCGAAATTCCCCTTGGTTAGGGTTCCTGTTTTATCGGACACTACAACCTTTAATTTGGATACCAGCTCCAGATAGTTGGATCCCTTTACCAGCACACCCTCCCGGGAAGCCGCACCGATTCCTCCAAAGAAGGACAGGGGCACGGAAATCACCAAGGCACAGGGGCAGGATACTACCAGGAAGGTACAGGCACGATACAACCAGGTAATTGGCGGGTGAGCCGCAAAGAACTCCGGAGAAACCAAGCCCATCTTCGTTCCCAGGAACAGGCCAAGACTTGGCAGTATAGCCAGTGCCAATGCCGCATACACAACGATAGGGGTATAAATCCGGGCAAACTTTGTGATGAAATTTTCCGCCCTGGACTTCTTCTCGGAGGCCTCCTCCACCAGCTCCAAAATCTTGGAAACGGTGGAATCCTCAAAGGCCTTCAAAGCCTCTACTCTAAGCATGCCCTCTCCGTTGATACAGCCGGAAATAATCTTTTCTCCGGGAAATACCTCTCTGGGGACGGATTCTCCGGTAAGGGCTGCCGTATTCACCATGCTTTCTCCTTGACGGACAATGCCGTCCACCGGCACTCTTTCTCCCGGCTTAATCAAAAGCATATCCCCAACTTCTACCTCATCCGGATCCACGGTATCTACGGTGCCGTCTTCCCTTTCAATGTGGGCCAGCTCCGGTACAATATCCATCAGCTCCTTAATGGACTTTCTGCTTTTTCCTACCGCATAGCTTTGGAAAAGCTCTCCCATCTGATAGAAGACCATTACCGCCACCGCTTCCGCAAATTCTCCGGAAAGGAAGGCGCCTAAGGTGGCCACAGTCATCAATAAGGCTTCATCAAAGGGACGCCTGTTTTTGATTCCCAGAAAACATTCCTTTACCACGGAAAGACCGCTGAGAAAATAAGGAATAAGATAAAGCGGAAGATACCAAAGAGAATGCTCCGGAAGGAAGGGAAGAATCCCCGTCTTTTCCACAATCAATAAGATTAAGAATAAGATGACGGAAAGAAGAAGCTTGTTTCTTTCCCGAATAAGTTTCTCTGACATGGTATTTCCCCTTTACTATATTTTTTCTACTCTATGCTTTGCTCTTCTTTACTA
>CAUSUG010000123.1:0-6526 GCA_963534765.1 uncultured Oribacterium sp. | reverse complement strand
GTAAAAGGAGATGCCAAAGGGCATCCAGCCCTTCAGCATTTTCGGTAGGAAGGGCAGAGCTGCACTGTACTTAAAAAAAGCCAGCGGCAGGATAATGCCCGCTAAGGATAGGAAAAATAGTTTTTTCTTTTTTTCTTCTGCAGCCTTTCCCAAAGCTTTCCCCATAAAAAAAACAAAAAAGGTAAAAACGCAAAGAAAGGCTACTGCCAAGAGTCCCTGAAAAAGCAAGAAGAAGCAAGATGCCAGGAAAAACACCGCATTTTTCCAAGCAAGTTCCTTCTTCCCGAAATACAAAAGCAAAAACAGGGGGAGAAATCCCGCCACAAAGATCATTTGCGAAAACTGCATATTGCAAACCTTTCCCTTGTCAATTTTCTAAAAATCCGTTATACTCATTAGGCTTCGGGGGCAATGAAGCTTGGGCCCCACGCAATGGGAGATACCGAACCGTGTCAGGATGGGAACATAGCAGCACTAAGGTAAACCTTTCATGTGCCGTGGGTTATCCTGGGTGGAGTTCCCGAAGTTTTTTATTCTTTAATGCGATACACTTGTAAGGCATTTTCCGTGGTTTTTCGAATCACTTCTTCCTCTGAAACTCCCTTTAATTCCGCCAGACAGGAAACCACATAGCGAAGGTTTCCGGAATGATTTCTGCTTCCTCGAAGAGGAACCGGACTCATGTAAGGGCAATCCGTTTCCAAAACAATGTGGTCTAGCGGAATCTCCGTAGCCACCTGCTTTAACTTCTTGGCATTGGAAAAAGTCAGTACACCGCCGATTCCCACCATCATACCCAAATCAATAAATTGCTTGGCTACTTCCAAGGGATAGGAAAAGCAATGCACAATCCCCCCATTGACATAGCCCTTATGGTCTCTAAGCAAATGGTAGGTGTCCATAGCTGCATCTCGAGAATGGAGTACCACCGGAAGATTTCTTTTCTTGGCCAGCTCCATCATGGCGATAAAGCAGTCCTTCTGCACCTCCGGTTCCGGATTGAACTCTTGCATCTCCGCGATTTCCCCTTTGGCAAAGGCCTCTGCCTCCTGCTCTTTTTCCACCCTGGAGCGCTTATCTATCCGAAAATAATCCAGGCCTATCTCTCCCATGGCCACCACTTCCTTTTCCCGGCTCAGGGCATAAATCTCAAGTAGCGATTCTTCCGTAAGCTCATCCGCATTTTCCGGATGAAAACCTACCACTGCATATTTTTGAAGTCCCGGAATAAAAGGCTCTCTCGCTAAACGAATAGCCGCCTTGGAGCTTTCCAGGTTATAACCGATTTCGCAAATCCGGTCTACGCCCTGTTCCGGAAGGGAGCGGAGCAATGCCTCTCTATCTTCCGCATAACATTCATCATTGTAATGGCAATGGGTATCAAAAATCATCTTCTTCTCCTTTTTGATTTCTGTTTTCCTTACTGACTCTATATTCTACGCCGTAATCTTTGCCCCTAAGTAAATCAAAAGATAGAAAAAGCCAAGATGCAGGGGGTAATACACGTAGAAGAAACGGCTGAGGGAAATTCGTCCCTTTTCGCCATTGTAGAAGGCAATCGGGAGGAAGCTCACTGCCGCAAAGCAGTAGCTGGTATAGGATAGAGCCGCTGACAATGCAGCCCCTGAAGACAGGCGCAGTGCCTTTTCTTTTCGAAAGTTGTACAGTGCGGCAATCAGGAAAATGCCCAGTGCTCCGTAGTCTGCCCGAATCAGCTCCGCAATGGCGGCGCAGGACAGCACTGCAGCCCATTTGTAGAAAACATTTTTCCGAAAACGGTGCATTCCCTCCATACACAGCACACCCAAAGCCAGGGTAAAACCGATATTTTGAACGGTAAAATTATAGACCTGATTGAAAAATGCCAAGTCAAAAGGCACTTCCGAGACTATGCCCATCAAAAGCAGTCTGAAAAAATACTTCTTTCGGTCGTGGCTATGGCGGAAGCCTTCCGTCAGGAGAAAGGCATAAATCGGAAAGGCCAGTCTGCCGATAATGCGAAAGATTCTATAGATTTGGAGCAATCTGTGCCCCTCCTCCGTAGCAATAGCCATCTGATAATACTCCGTGGAATAGCCGTAAAGCTTTCCGTTTAGGATTACAATGGCGGCAAAATGGTCTATAGTCATGGAAATAAGGGCAAGGAGCTTCAGCAGAAACGCGGAAACTCCTCCCCCTTTTTTCTTGGTATTCAAAATGGCCTGGTAGTTCGTCATATTATGAAATGCTTGCTCCGGCAGGCATATCCGCCAGGGAAGTCATCAGGGAAAGCTTGCCCTCTTCGTCAATGGCGGAAAGGAGCATTCCTTCGGACTGATAGCCGCAAATCTCTCTGGGAGCCAGGTTGCAAAGTACCATAACCTTCTTACCCAAAAGATCTTCCGGCTTGTAGCTGGACTTAATGCCGGACAGAATCTGTCTTACTTCCGAACCTACCTGTACCTTGAAAAGCAACAGCTTTTTAGACTTCTTCACTTCCTCCGCATGGATAATCTTTCCGATACGGAAGTCACATTTGTCAAAGTCCTCATAAGCAATCTCAGCTTTAACGGGAATGTCAATACCCTTCTCAAGACCTGTTCCGGCCTCTCCTGCAGAGCAAGCAGCTATTTTCGCCGCCTTCTTCGCCTCTTCCTTCTTTTCCTCGGCCTGTGCCTTGGCAATTTGAGCCTCGGTAATCTTCTCCACTTCCTTCTCTACTTCTTTCCAATCCTTTCTCTCAAAGAGAGTCTTGGGGTCTGCCACCACCTTGTTACCGGAGGGGTAAAGCCCGAAGTCGGAAAGGGAGGCAAAATCTCTTTCCGTAGTGGAAAGCTGCTCTAAAATCTCCGCTCCTGTGGAAGGCATAAAGCTCTTCAACAAAGAAGCACCGATGACAATGGATTCCGTCAGGTTGTAAAGCACGGTTCTCAAACGATCCGCCTTGCTCTCTTCCTTAGCCAAAACCCATGGCTCCGTCTCATCAATATATTTGTTGGAGCGTCTGAAAATCTCAAAAATCGCGGTTAAGGCATCCGCCACCTTCAGCTCATCCATCTTGGATGCGGCAAGCTTTGCCTGCTCCAAAACGGTGTTCTTCAGATCCTGATCCACCGGCTCTGTCACGCCCTTATCTTCCACGATGCCGTCAAAGTACTTATTGCTCATGGAAATGGTACGCTTTACCAGGTTTCCTAAAATGTTGGCCAGCTGAGAATTGAAACGCTCTACCATCAGCTCCCAGGAGATGACACCGTCATTTTCAAAGGGCATCTCATGCATAACAAAGAAACGCACCGCATCCACACCGAAGAGTCTTACCAAATCATCAGCATAGATTACATTTCCTCTGGACTTGGACATCTTGGTTCCCTCATCCGACTTTGCAGTAGCGGTTAGTAACCAGGGGTGTCCGAAAACCTGCTTGGGCAGGGGAACATTTAAGCTCATTAAGAAGATGGGCCAGTAAATAGTATGGAAGCGGACAATATCCTTTCCAATCAAATGCAGGTCCGCAGGCCAGTACTTCTTATAACGCTCCTGATGCTCTCCGTCCACATCGTAACCGATACCGGTGATATAGTTGCTAAGGGCATCCAGCCAAACGTAAACTACATTTTTCTCGTCAAAGTCCACCGGAATTCCCCAGGTAAAGGAGGAACGGGACACGCAAAGATCCTGTAAGCCCGGCTTTAAGAAGTTGTTCACCATCTCATTTTTCCGGGAAACCGGCTGAATAAACTCAGGATGGCTTTCAATATGCTCCATCAAACGATCCGCATACTTGGACATTTTAAAGAAGTAAGCATCCTCGCTGGCCTTCTCCACTGCTCTTCCGCAGTCCGGACATTTTCCGTCCACAAGCTGGGAGTCGGTCCAGAAGGACTCACAGGGAGTACAGTACCAGCCCTCGTATTTTCCCTTATAAATGTCCCCGTTCTCGTACATCTTTCGGAACATCTTCTGCACTTGCTTTTCGTGATATTCCTCTGTGGTACGCATGAACTTGTCATAGGAGGTGTCCATCAAATCCCAGATGGTATGGATTTCTCCCACCACCTCATCTACGAATTCCTTGGGAGTCTTTCCCGCATCCTTGGCCTTCCCCTCGATTTTCTGACCATGCTCATCGGTTCCGGTCATAAAAAATACATCGTAGCCCTCGTAACGCTTGAAGCGGGCAATGGCATCAGCCAAAATAATCTCGTAGGTGTTCCCGATATGGGGCTTTCCTGAGGCATAGGCAATGGCGGTGGTAATATAATAAGGCTTTTTTTCCATAGACTCTCCTTTATTCTTTGAAATCCTGCAGGAACTCTTTTCGGCACTTTTTGCAAATGCCTTTCGGCAGGAAATTTCTGCTTTCTCTCTATATTCTATAAACATTCCTAGTCTAACATAGATTTTTCACTAGTCAATAAAATGTCGTCAGGAAGGGGAAAGAGCGGGGTTTCCCAAGCGCGCTCCAACAAATTTTGTCCTGTAAACCGCTCTCCGTTCCGCCTAATAGCCTTGAAACAGAGGCACGCTCCCGCTAACTTCACCCTGACTGAGCAGTGGTTTTGTCACCCACTGCTCACTTTGCTTCGCAAAGCAAATTCCTTCGGAAGTTGGTCTGCAACAGGACGACTTTTCTGATGAAAAGTCTGTCCTTGCGGATACTAAGCGAAAAACTGCAGTTCCTTTGTTTTTCGCAAGTACCGGCGGGTTCAGATTGCCTCTTCTTCAAGGCTATTGGTGGAACTTCGGATTATTCACCTTTCTTTATTATATCAAGGCAAACGGAATGCCGCTCGCTCCGTGAACGATACTCGTTAAGAAATATGCAAAAAAGAGCGGCGTCACCTAGGCAAACACCGCTCTTTGTAGAGTATTTTTTGTTTGGTTTACCGATTTGCTTGTACGCAAATCCGTCGGATTATTCCTCAAAATGCTTATTGAGTAACTCGTCTACAACGGGAACTGTGATGGTGGATTGGTTCAGTGCCTTGAAAGCCAGAGCCAAGAAAATACAGGTTTTGAAAATGTCAATCGCCTGAGTAATCAAGGACCAAAACGCGGTAATGGCACGAGTACCGTCATTGACATTGACAACGGACAGGGCAGTTCCTATCCATTTAAAGGCATCCGGAACCAAGCCCAAGAGGCTCAGCAGAAAGCTAAAGAAAAGCATCGTTGCTAAAGCCTTCAATGCGGATTTCTTCAACCAAGCATCCTCTTCCATCAGAAAAATATAACCCACAGCAAGTAAAATCGCAGTGTAGTTTCCCAGCACCGCCAGAATATAAACGCCGGCAGCTGCTAAGCCTACAGATACTCCTAATTTTGTTTTCATACTCTTCTTTCCCCCATGCCTAACTATGATGCTTTCAGCACACAAACAAACTAGTTTCCATTTACTGCGTTGTCAACAGCATCCTCTGCCTTGTTTACGGCCTGTTCTGCCGCGTTCTCCACATGATCTGCTACCTGCTTTGCTGCATCCACAGCACCTTCTGCAGCATTCTCCACCTTATCGGCAGCCTGATTTACAGCTTCCTTCGCATCCGCTGCCGCATTCTCTACCGCAGCCTTGCCTTCATTCTTTAAAGTATTCAGCTTTTCCTGAATCTCCGCAATTTTTGCCTGTGCGGCATGAATCTCTTCAATAAAAGCCTTGAAATCCTCTGAAGGAGCTTTTTCAAAAGCTTCAAAATACTTCTTACCGATTTTGCTGTAAACTGCTGAAATCTTCTTTTCCTCATCATGAATCTGGGCGTTGAACTTAGCAGTATCTGCCATTTCCTTACCCTTTTGCATTACGTCCTGACTTGCATCAGAAAGCTTCTTTCCTAAATCATCAAAAAATCCCATAGTATCCTCCTTTGTCTAGTCATTAATGCCACTTTGTAATCTTAGCATGGAGATTCTTAAAGCTCAATGAATTTGTTCTGATTTTACAGCAATCCTTTGCTTTTTGTCAAAAATAATTTCCATCTGATTTTACAAGTTACTGTCAAGTAATCGTTAGCAACTCCATCATACAGACTAATGAATGTCTTGCTTCGGTTTAGGCTCTGCCTCAAAGACACACTGCGTTTCCTACTCGCTGCACTCGCTTTTTCACTCAGGCTCCTGCGCAAACTCGCCCTTCGGGCTCAAACATGCGCCCGCCTTCGTTGCTAGAGTGCAGCTCCCAACGGAAGCCTCGCGACCGTCTTTTTCGTGCAGAGCCTAAGCCCACGCAAAGACTCCTTAATACCCCGCCATAGAAAGCAACTTCCCATTTATCAAACGCTAAATATTGATTAAATTCTGCAATGAGCTTATCCAAGTATCCTATCGTTTCTTAGCAATCTAGTTTACACAAAATTCTCTTCTATTTTTGTTTCACTTTAAAGAAAATCTCTTCAATAATAACACTAAGTGTCATACAAATGCCACATACTGCACCCATATAAATTCCTCTCGATTTGCCAAAATACTCTGTTCCGGACTTTGTAAGTTCATATATGGGTATTCCAAGTATTTTGACCGTTAGTGCATTTACATTTGTACTATATGCATT
>CAUSUG010000122.1:0-6541 GCA_963534765.1 uncultured Oribacterium sp. | reverse complement strand
GCTATAAGTATAATTTTTCCCTTTAAGATATTGAATCCACTGCGTATAAGGAAGCTTTTCCGAAAAAGAAGCTTCTATCCGATTGGCCAAATCCGGAGATACATCCCAAAAGGAGTCCAAGGCGATCCGATCTCTTTTTAATTCCATAAGACGATAACGAAGAAAAGGATAGAGCTTTTCCGCTTCCGTATAACAAGGGTGATCGCATTCCTTTCCGCAGCTTTCCCGAATATCCTTCCGGATGCTATGAGCGGAACTAAGATGAAAGTTTCTCGGGATAATCCCTACTTCCATGGAAGAATGCAGTCTTTCTAAAGCCATTAAATAGGAAATCCCCAAACCGTCATTGGCCAAAATTTTTCCCGGGAAAAAAGCTTCCAAAGCCATTTCTCTTGCCTTGGGATAGGAATTTCCCTTTGCCATAAATTCCTTTAATTTCTTTTGATATTCCTCTTCCTGCCCCTCTTTCTCCCGAAGAAAAAACTTGGCAAGGCTTCTAAGTCGATTTAAATCGTAGGACTCCGAGCCGAAAACCAATATATCCACAAAGGAAAGCTCTTCCAAAATCTTTATGGCTCCGTAAGCAAAATATTCGCTGGATGCCAGGGAATAAAGAACCGGCAGTTGAATAACTAGGTCTATTCCCTTGTTTACCGCCTTTTCCGCCCTTTCAAATTTTGAAAAAAAAGCGGGTTCTCCTCTTTGAACAAAGTCTCCCGACATTACCGTTACAATATACTCCGCCTGAAAATCTTGACGAATCCCCTGAAGTAAATACTCATGCCCCTTATGAAAGGGGTTAAATTCACTGACTACGCCGGCTACCTTTTTCCCATTGATCATGATTACCACTCCACACAATCCGATAAACCGGAACGTTTTGCCAAAGCTATCTCCAGATCCGGTTCTTTTACTTCTTTTTTCACAGTAGCCAAAGCCAGATCCGGATCATTGTTTTCCGCACTGAGATGCCCAAGAAATACTTTTTTTAAGCCCGGATGTACCAGCTCCTTTAACAACTCTCCACTGTGAAGATTGGAAAGATGGCCTACATTGGATAGAATTCTTCTTTTTAAAGCCATAGGATAGGGGCCTCTTTCCACCATAGTGACATCATGATTAGCCTCCAGAAGTAAAACATCCAGATTTTGTAAATGAGAGACCGTATACTCATCATAACAGCCTAAATCCGTAACCACCGCCACGGATTTCTCTCCACAGCTCACCCGATAAGCCACCGGATCTCTGGTATCATGAGAAACACTGAAGGGCAATACGGAAAGGTCTCCGATTTGAAAGCTTTCATCCTTTAGGATAGGTCTTAATAGTTCCTTGGGGAGCTCCTTCATGGCATCACAAAGTAAAATTCCCTGTAATGTGCCCAAAGTGGCATAAACGGGAATACCGTATTTTCTGCAAAGGCTCCCTATGGCCTTAATATGATCGATATGTTCATGGGTGACACAGATTCCTTCAATCTCTTTACAGGAAATATCCAGGCTTCTTAATGCCGACTCTATACTCCGGATTCCCACCCCCGCATCCAAAAGGATGTGGTGTGTTCCGGAGGAAATAAAACTTACATTTCCGCTAGATCCGCTGGAAATACTGGCAAATCTCATCTCTTACTCTTTCTATACTCTCTTCCGTATTGATTACTAGCTGGGCTTTCTCCCGAAAGCGCTCAACGCTTTGGCTTTGAATAATCCGTAAGGCTTCTTCTTTATTCAGTCCCCGACTTTCTATCAAGCGTTGACAACGGGTTTCTTCCGATGCTTCCAGATAAAAAATCAGGTCGCATTGAGAAAGAAAATCCTGATTAGGCAAAGCCGTCTCCACCGCAAGCTTTTCTCCCAGTGCTCTTAGCTTCGCTATTTCTTTAGACACTTCTTGAAAAACCAAAGGATGAATCAATTCTTCCAGATGCTTCTTTCTCTCCGGCTCAGTAAACAAAAGACTTCTAAGTCTTGGAAAGGATAAAGCTCCCTCCCTTGTAAATACCGAGTCGGGCAAAAGCTTTTTCATTTCTCTTAAAACAGCTTCTTCTTGGTATAATGCCTTAGCCAACTCGTCCATTCGCAAAATACGATAGGAAAAGTCTCCTTGGAGGATGGAAAGAACGGTGGATTTCCCGCTGGCAATCCCGCCGATTACCCCAATGATTTCTTTTTTCAACCTTTCCGCCTCTCCCATTCTTCCATTAAATATAGCCTGGCTTCTTCCAAACCTTCTTCCGTAAAGGGAAAGCTTTTATAGCTTTTCTCCTCTTCATCCGTATAAGCGAAGGCAAAGGGCTCCGGCCAGCAGGCTACCAACAAATGATTCGCCCC
Organism: uncultured Oribacterium sp.; assembly: GCA_963534765.1. Lineage (GTDB taxonomy): Bacteria > Bacillota > Clostridia > Lachnospirales > Lachnospiraceae > Oribacterium. The sequence continues at coordinate 4,211 of CAUSUG010000122.1, read as the reverse complement.
TTCTTCTTCCTTTTTTTCCATAAAATACCGCATTCCCTGAAAAGAAGCGGTATATCTTTCCTTTTTTAAAAAGCTTAGGGGCATTAAATCCTTCTTTTCAATTTCCATTTAGTGAGCCTCATCCCAGTTATTTCCTACAGTGGCCTCTACAATCAAGGGTACTGGCAGGGAAACCACATGTTCCATGGCGGAAACCAGAATATCCTTTACGGTCGCAAGCTCCTCCTTTACAACTTCCAATAAGAGCTCATCATGGATTTGAAGAACTATACGGCTTTGACAGTTCTTTTCCGCCAGTTTCCGATCCACCATCACCATGGCTTTTTTGATAATATCCGCCGCGGTACCTTGAATAGGAGCGTTCATGGCTACACGTTCACTAAAGCTTCTTCTCATAAAGTTGGAGGCATGAATCTCCGGTAAAGGTCTGCGTCTGCCGAAAAGAGTCTTCACAAAGGAATGTTCTCTGGCAAAGGCGACTTCTCCGTCTAAATATTCCTTAACTTTGGGATAGCTTGTGAAATAGCGCTCGATATACTCCTTGGCCTCCTGTCGGGAGATGCTTAAGCCTTCGGAAAGGCCGAAGGCGGAAATACCGTAAACAATGCCGAAGTTCACCGCCTTGGCATTTCTTCTAAGCTCCGGCGTTACCTCTTCCAAAGGCACGTGGAACACTTCGGAGGCGGTTACTCTATGAATATCCGCATCCTTCCTGTAGGCTTCAATCAATTTTTCATCCTTGGACAGAGAAGCTAAAAGTCTAAGCTCCACCTGAGAATAGTCCGCATCCAGAAAAACAGAACCCTCCTTAGGAATAAAGACGGAACGGAACACCCTTCCCATCTCCGTACGAATCGGAATATTCTGTAAATTCGGTTCAGTGGAAGAAAGCCTTCCTGTGGCAGTTACCATCTGCTGGAAGCTTCCATGGATTCTTTGATCCTCTCCCACATAATTGCTTAGTCCCTCCGCATAGGTGGAGTTTAGCTTGGAATAGGTTCTGTATTCTAAGATTTTCCCTACAATAGGATAGTCTTCCTGTAATTTTTCCAAAACATCCACCGCAGTGGAATATCCGGTCTTTGTCTTCTTTCCGCCGGGTAACTGCATTTTCTCAAAAAGAATTACCCCTAGCTGTTGAGGAGAATTAATATTGAACTCCTCCCCTGCCATGGCAAAAATCTCTTCCTGGAGCATTGCTATTTTCTTTTTCAGCTCTTCTCCGTAGGAAAGTAGAGCCTCCTTATCCACTAAAATCCCCGCCTTCTCCATACGGAAAAGCACAGGTACCAAAGGCTCCTCCACATCACGATATAAGTCCCACTGCTCTGTATCCTTCAGCTCTTGAAAAATTCTTTCCTTGGCTTGCAGACAGACAAAGGCGGAATACAATCCCTCTTCAGCGAGATTTTGAAGCTCCTTCTTCCCGGGCAGCACAAGATCCATATAATCTCTGGCCAAGTCATCATAGGCATAGGAATCCTTTAAAGGATTTAAAAGATAAGCGCCAAGAGCCAGGTCATGAATTTCTCCCTCTAAAAGCCCCTCCCAAAGATGGTACTGTTCCTTTAATTGCAGAGTAAAATATTCTCCCTCCTTGAACAGCTCTTTAAGCTCCTCTTCACAAAGGGACAGTGGAATCCGATAGAGTCTTGTGTCGGAAAGACAGAGATACACATACGGCTTTTTCTCCTCGGAGGAATCTGCTTGCAGAAAAATTCCTGCTGTTTTTTGTTTTTTTGCATCCTTAAAGGCAATCTTGGCAAGGTAAGGATCTTCCACATCCTTCCAGGCCGGAAGACTGATCTTTTTCTCCGTTGTAGTCTCCGCCTCTTCAAAGCGGGAATAAAGGGAACGGAATTCCCACTTTCGAATCAATTCCTTACTTTCGGAATTGGCATAGTTTTCCCACTTACAATCGAAAAAGTTCAAGGTGATGGGCACATGAATATTGATGGTAGCCAGCTCTTTGGAAAGCTTCGCCAGTTCAAAATTCTCCTTAAGATCCTTTCCGGCACTTGGTTTTCTGGGCACCTTAAACTCAGGATCCTCTGCGTGAGCATAGGCCTCTTCAATACTTTTATATTTTTGGATAATCCAGGTAGCGGTTTTTTCTCCCATTCCCGGTACACCCGGAATATTGTCGGAGCTGTCTCCCATAAGAGCCTTTAAATCAATAAACTCTATAGGGCTTACCCCCCATTCCTCCTCCACATCCTTAGGATAATAGGAGTAAACCTTGGTCTCTCCCTTGGAGGTTTTGGGAATACTGATTTTAATATGTTCATCGGAAAGCTGTAACAGGTCCCGATCTCCGGACACCACTACAACTTCCTTTCCCTCTGCCTGCATTTGCTTGGCAACGGTTCCAAGAATATCATCCGCTTCAAAGCCCTCCATCATCAGGAGGGGCATATGCATTTTCCGTAAAAGCTCTTGCAATAACGGAACCTGTTCCTTCAGTTCCTCTGGCATGCCCTTTCTGGTTCCCTTATATTCCGGGAAAAGCTTATGGCGAAAAGTAGGCTTGGGGACATCAAAGGCCACCGCCACATATTCCGTTTCTTCCACTTCTATCTCTTTAAACAAAATGTTTAAAAAGCCATAGATTCCGTTGGTGGGAATTCCCTCTTTGTTGTTTAAAAAAGGAACCCCGTAAAAGGCTCTGCTTAAAATACTGTGACCATCGATTAATAAGATTTTTTCTCTTTTCAATGCCTTACTCCTATCCTATAAATCCGTACAAACTATACCAGGCAGAAAAGAAAACTGCCCAAAAAAGAAGGGAATGTACCACAATTCTTAATCCCCTGAAAAAATGGTTTTGGAAAATAAAAAAATTGGCTTCTTCTATTAAGTTTTGATAGGATTTTTCCAGCTGCAGCTCTTCCTGTTCTCCCCCCAGGCTCTGCAAACCCTCATAAATCATATGGGTAATTCTGAGCTCTTCCCGGCAGTCTTTGCAGGATTCCATATGCTCCAAAAAGGACTCACATTGTTCCTCTTCCCAGTTGCCCTGGATAAAATCATTAATATATTTTCTGGCCTCTAAACAATTCATTTTTCTCCCATTTTCTTGATAAAGGACTTGCAAAGAAAAGAAAAAAGTGGTAACCTAGGTTCTGTTCTTGCCGCCGTGGCGGAATGGCAGACGCACTTGACTCAAAATCAAGCGGGAAACCGTGCCGGTTCGAGTCCGGCTGGCGGCATGAAGGAGAGAGAAATCTCTCCTTTTTTTATGCCATTTTCCAGTCCTATAAAATTCTATAGCGCATTAAAATCTGCTATTACAATATGCTTTTTCAATCAGCTTATGCAATCAGCTTTTCGATTAGCTTATTCGATTGGATTTTTCGATTAGATTTTTACAATCCTCTTCCTGCGATTTTCTCTTATTCTTATTTTGTACCGAAAATTCTATCTCCCGCATCTCCCAGCCCCGGGCAGATATAGGCATTTTCATTTAACTCTCTATCCAGATTACCCACATAAATCTGCACATCCGGATGGGCTTCATGCAGCTTCTTTACCCCTTCAGGAGCGGCAATGATACAAACAAATTTAATCTTCTTTCCCCCGTGCTTTTTAATCTGACTGATGGCATCCACTCCGGAGCCGCCGGTAGCCAACATGGGATCGCAAACCACAATAATTCTTTCTTCGATGGGGTTTGGCAATTTACAGAAATATTCCACCGGCTTATGGCTTGTTTCATCTCTATACAAACCGATATGTCCAATCTTTGCGGAAGGAACCAGTGCCGTAAGTCCGGAAACCATTCCCAGGCCAGCTCTTAAGATGGGAACAATTGCCAGCTTTCGTCCGGCAATAACCAAGGTCTCTGTCTTCTCGATAGGGGTTTCCACCGGCATTTTCATCATGGGGAGGTCGGACAAAGCCACAAATCCCATCAGCATGGCAATCTCTTCCACCAACTGACGAAATTCATTGGTTCCGGTGTTCTTATCCCTTAAAATAGAAATTTTGTGGGTGATTAAGGGATGATCTAAAATAATTACATTCTCTCCAAATTCGTTCATGGCTTTTCCTTTCCTATTGTTCTAATCCAGGGTACAAGTAATCTTTACTCCGTTAAGACGATAGTACAGAGTATTTTCTTTTTCAAGTCTTTTCTGTTTCTTTTATCATTCCAATAAAGAAGAAGCATTGTATTCGTTCTCAACATCCAAAAATAATGTATTGTCTTTTAC
>CAUSUG010000121.1:0-6594 GCA_963534765.1 uncultured Oribacterium sp. | reverse complement strand
TTTATTATGTGTTTAGAGAGTATGAGCATTTTGGTATTGCGTATATGCTTCCGGTTCTTTTGTGCTATATCTTGATTTATAGATTTTTGTTTTGGGATGTAGGGTATAAAGTAAAGCAATTATTTAGAAAGAGCCATCAGTAAACAGAATACTATAAACGATCAGTTTGGAGGATATTTTGTATAAATGCAGAAATCCTCCTTTTTTATATTAAAGCAAAGCATCAGAAGAAAGAAATGACTTGCTGCTTACATTGACAGAAAATCAAGAATACTCTATCATATTTCTGATTCCTTAAGAAGAAATAATGTTTTTCAGATGAGGTGAATATGATTCGTATAGCCATTGATGCCATGGGAGGGGACTTAGCGCCTGCTGCCATTGTAAAAGGGGCAATTGACAGCCTTTCTTCCTGCCCGAATACCAAGCTTCTTCTCTATGGAGAGGAGAAAGCTATTCAGGAGGAATGTGCCAAATACCAATATGATACAGAAAGAATAGAGATTATTCCCTGTAGCGAGAATATCAGCTTGCATGAGTCTCCGGTTATGGCCATTCGGAGAAAAAAGGATTCCGGTATCGTTAAGGGTATGAAAGCGGTTAAGGAGGGAGAGGCAGAGGCCTTTCTTTCTGCCGGTTCCACCGGAGCAATTTTAGCCGGAGGACAGCTGATTGTAGGTAGAGAAAAGGGCGTACTCCGTCCTCCCCTTGCGGCTTTAATGCCTACGAGACAGGGGGTAACTCTACTTACTGACTGCGGCGCCAATGTGGATGCCCATCCGGAGTGGCTGGTACAGTTTGCCAAGATGGGTGCCATTTATATGAAGGAAATGCTGGGCGTTCCCTCCCCAACAGTAGGCCTGGTAAATATCGGCGCGGAAGAAGAAAAGGGAAATGCTCTAGTGAAAGCTGCCATGGAAAAGTGTAAGGAGGAAAAAGACTTAAACTTTATCGGTTCCGTGGAGGCCAGAGATATTGTAGAAGGAAACTGTTCCGTAGTGGTGGCAGATGCCTTTGTAGGAAATGTGGTTTTGAAAATGTACGAGGGTGTAGGAAAGATGCTTCTTTCTGAAATCAAGTCCGGCATTAAAGAGGGTGGCCCTCTTTCTTTGGTAGGTGGTGCTTTGATTTCTTCTGCCCTACGAAAGAGAATGACAAAATTTGATGCCAAAAGCTATGGAGGAGCACCCATCCTGGGCTTGAAGGGCTTGGTGGTTAAAGTTCACGGCAATACAGATGGAGTGGAGATTACCACAGCTATTCGACAGGCTAAGGAATTTGCAGAAAAGGGCTTGACCAAGAAGATTGCTGAAGCCTTGGATTTCTCTGATAAAGAAGAGGAAAGCAAGGAAGAATAGATTATAGGAAAGGACAGTATTATGGAATTGGATAAGTTAAAGGAAATTATTGCCAGAGAATTACAGCATGTCAAGAAAGAGGAGATTAGGGAAGATTCTCGTTTTGTAGAGGATTTAAATGCTGATTCCTTGGATATTGTACAGATTATTATGGGAATTGAGGAAGAGTTCGGCATTGAAATTCCGGAAGAAGCAAGCTTTCAGATTAAAACCGTTGGAGAAGCACACAAAGCTATTTTAAAGGCTTTAGGAAAATAAAAATGATGGAAAACATGGGCAGCACTCCGTCTCTTTCCAAGCTGGAAGAGGATTTGGGGTACCACTTTCAAGATCAGAAGCTTTTATTGCACGCTTTAACCCACCCCTCTTATTCCAATGAGATGGGGCATCCCAAGGAGGCCTCCAACCAAAGGCTGGAATTTCTGGGGGACGCGGTGTTGGAGTTGGTTTCCAGTACCCTTCTTTACCATAAAAAACCGGTGATTCAGGAAGGAAGGATGACCAAGCTTCGGGCTGCATTGGTATGTGAATCGGCCCTAGCTGTGGTGGCAAAATCACTACAGCTTTCTTCTTATCTTCTTTTAGGAAAGGGCGAGGAAAGAGAGGGAATTCAATTTCGGGATTCCGTTTTATCCGATGCTTTGGAAGCGGTGATTGGTGCCATTTATCTTGACGGCGGTATGGAAAAGGCGGAAGGCTTTGTTCGGGAGAAGATTTTATCCGATATCGAGCATAAAACTCTCTTCCAGGATGCGAAAACCATGTTGCAGGAATATTGTACGGCAAAACGTTATCCTCTGGAGTATGATTTATTAGAGGAAAGCGGTCCCTTTCATCAGCGTTTTTATAAGGTGTCTGTGAAAGTTAATGAGGAAGTTTACGGCATCGGAGAGGGAAGCTCCAAAAAGAAGGCAGAGCAGGCGGCTGCCTATTTTGCATTAGAAAAAATAAAGGTGGAAACAGGGGATGTATTTAAAGTCTATTGAAATTCAAGGATTTAAGTCCTTTGCCAATAAAACTGTTTTGGATTTTTCTCCCGGTATTACCGGGATCGTAGGGCCTAACGGCTCTGGAAAATCCAATATTTCTGATGCGGTTCGGTGGGTTTTGGGAGAACAGAAGGTAAAACAGCTTCGTGGGAATTCCATGCAGGATGTTATTTTCTCAGGAACTGCCTTAAGAAGAGCCCAGGGCTATGCCTATGTAAGCATGTGCTTTGACAATGCAGACCATGCTTTAAATCTGCCTTATGAAGAAATTACCGTTAGTAGAAGACTGTATCGTTCCGGAGAATCGGAATATCGTTTAAATGATGAGGAATGTCGTTTAAAGGATATTCACGAGCTTTTTTATGATACCGGAATTGGAAAGGAAGGCTATTCTCTAATCGGACAGGGACAGATTGATAAGATTTTGTCCGGAAAGGCGGAAGAGCGAAGGGCTCTCTTTGATGAGGCGGTGGGAATTGTTAAGTTCAAAAGAAGAAAAGACATTTCCCAGAAAAAGCTGGAAGAAGAACAGGCCAATATGGAGCGTATTCAGGATATTCTTTCTGAGCTGGAAAAGCAGCTGGCCCCATTGGAGAGACAGTCCGGAAAGGCAAAGAATTACTTACAGCTTAGAGATAAGCTCTTACTTTATGAAGCCAATCTTTTCCTTCTGGAAATGAAGGAGGCGGAGAAGGGCTTAGAGGAATTAGCGGAAAAAATTGAGAATTTAAGCTATTTTCAAAAGGAAGAGGAAGAGAAACAGAATCGTTTAACCCAAGGCTTTTTAGAAATGGAAAGAGAGGGGGACGCCTTAGAGGCGGAGGAACAGAGGATTCGACAGCGGGAAGAAGAGTATCTGTCGGAAAAGGCGGAGATAGAACGCCGGATTTCTCAGCTTCGAGAGGATATTTCCGGAAAAGAAAGCAGTAAAAAGCATTTTCAGGATCAAATTGAAAAGCTAAAGGAAGAAAGTAGCCGGCTTCTTGGAAAGATGGAGGATTTGGCGGCTACTTTATTTGCCATGCAGGAGCAGTTTTCCTCCTTACTTCCCTTTAGTAAGGATAAGGCAGAGGTTCAGCTGGATGTGGATTTTATCCGTTCCACCATTAAGGAAGCGGAAAGGACCATTCAAAACTGCTTCGGAAATAACTTTGCCTTTGAAGAAGCACCAAAGCTTTCGGGAGCAGAGGAAGAAAATCTTGGGGAGCAGTTTTTGGCTTTTCAGGAAAAAGAGGAGGAACTGAAAAAAGCCAGAGAAGAATTTCAGTCTTTATTGCAAACAATGCAGGGACTTTCTCGGGAATTACAGGAAAAAAGGCAGGAGATGGAATCCGAAAAAAGTCGTTTGGCCCTTCAGGAGAGGGCGGTAGAAAATCAAAGCCTTCGTTTGGACAATCTGGAAAATCTTGCGGAGCGTTATGAGGGCTTCGGAAATGCGGTTCGTTTCTGCATGAGGGAAAAGGATAGAGAAAAAGGCCTGATTGGCGTTGTAGCGGAGCTGATATCCGTTCCCAAAGACTATGAGCTGGCACTGGAAACGGTACTTGGTTCCGGTCTGCAACAATTGGTTTGTGAAGATGAAGGCACTGCAAAACGATTGATTGAAAAGTTAAAAAGGGAGAGACAGGGTAGAGCCAGCTTCCTTCCTTTGCCATCTCTTCGGAAGAATCGGGATGAAAAATATGACAGCTTGAAGAAGGAAGTGGGAGTGATCGGGGTATTTGCAGACCTGATTAAGGTTCCGGATTCCTGTAAGGGCTTGGAAAACTACCTCTTATCCAGAGTGCTTTTGGTGAGAAGTATGGAAGAGGCTCTTAGCTTAGAAAAAAAATATCATCATAGCCTAAGGATAGTTACCCTGGAAGGAGAGCTTTTACAGGCAGGAGGAGCTATTTCCGGCGGTGCCTATAAAAACAATTCCTCTCTTATGGGAAGAAAAAGAGAAATGGAAGAGCTTAAGGAGGGTATTGAGAAGGGAAAGGAAGTCTGCAACAATATTCGGAAGTCTGTAGAGGAGAAGATGAGGGCCTGCAATAGGCTGGAACAGGAGCTCTCCGCTAAAGAAGAAGAAAGGCATCAACAGGAAAAGGGGATTTCTGAGCTGGAGCTTATGCTACAGGCGAAGATGCAGTTAGAGTATCAAACCCTGTCCACCAAGACGGATTTTCTGACAGAACAGATGCATGGCTACAGCGATGCTTTGGAAAAGCTTTTTGCCGAGCAATTTGATCTGGAGGAGGCGGAAAAGCAGTCAAAGGAATCCGTACTGCATCAGGAGGAGGAAATCCAAAAATTGCAAGAAAAGCTTTCTTTGGGAGAAAAAGCATTTTCCGATAGAAAGGAAAGCTTGCAAAGGATTCAGGAGCAGAAGCAAAAGATTGCCGAAAAACAAAAGGCATACTTTGCGGAAAAAGAGAAGTTTGCAGAGGCTCAGTTAAATCAGGAAAAGGAAGCTCTTCGTCTGGAAAATCAAAAGGAAAAATTGGAAGAGCAAAGTGCCAAGTCCGCCCAGTATATTTTGGAAGAGTACGGATTACAGTTCTCCGAGGTGAAACAGTATTATCGGGAGGAGCTTAGCGAAGATCCTGCACTTTCCAAGGAAATTCAGGAAATGAAGGGGAATATCCGGAACCTTGGACCGATAAATCTTGACAGTATTCAGCAATTTGAAGAGGTTTCGGAGCGTTACAGCTTTCTGCATAAGCAGGTGGAGGATCTTCTTACTTCCGAAAAATCTTTGCAGGAGATTATCGCCGACCTGGATCGGGGGATGCGGAAGCAGTTCCATGAAAATTTCTCCAAGATTCAAGTGGAGTTTAACAAGGTTTTTCGGGTTCTCTTCGGCGGAGGACAGGGAAGACTGGAAATGGAAGAGGGAGAGGATGTGTTGGAAAGCGGCATTCGCATCGTGGCGGAGCCTCCCGGAAAGAAATTACAAAATATGATGCAGCTCTCCGGAGGAGAGAAGGCCTTAACCGCTATTTCCCTGCTTTTTGCTTTGCAAAGTCTGAAGCCTTCTCCCTTCTGTCTGTTGGATGAGATAGAGGCGGCACTGGATGATTCCAATGTGGTACGCTTTGCGGAGTATTTGCATCATTTGATTAAGAACACCCAGTTTATTGTCATTACCCATAGAAGAGGAACTATGGAAAGGGCAGACAGACTTTTCGGTGTTACCATGCAGGAAAAGGGTATTTCCACCCTGGTATCTGTTGACCTGGTAGAAGACCAGCTGCAATAAGGAGGAATCATGGCAAATTTATTTACCAAAATACTGAATAATATTTTTCAATCCAATGAGGTGGCGGATGAGGCCTTTTATGAAGAGTTGGAAGAGGCCATGATTCTCAGTGATGTTTCCTATAGCAGCTGTATGCGTATTATAGATGCGGTAAAGCATGAAGCCAATCAGCGGGGTGTAAATCTGACCCGGGATGTGCAAAAGATTCTAAAGGACTATATCCTGGATCTGATGATGGTGGAGGAAGGCTATTACGCCTTTGAACAGGAGAAAAGTATTATCTCCGTAATCGGTGTAAATGGCGTAGGAAAAACCACATCTATCGGAAAGCTGGCCTATCATTTAAAGAAAAAAGGAAAGAAGGTTATCCTTGCGGCGGCGGATACCTTCCGTGCCGGAGCCATTGAACAACTGGTGGAATGGGGGAACCGTGTAGGGGTGGATGTTATTCACCAAAAGGAAGGTTCCGATCCGGCGGCGGTAGTTTTTGATGCTCTTCAGTCTTTTAAGGCAAAAAATGCGGATGTTTTGATTATTGATACCGCAGGTAGACTGCACAATAAGAAAAACCTGATGCAGGAGCTTGGAAAAATCAACCGCATCATTGATCGGGAATTTGCGGAAGGCTATAGAGAAACTCTGGTGGTTTTGGATGCCACCACAGGACAGAATGCCATGAGCCAGGCAAAGCTCTTTAAAGAGTGCAGCCAGGTAACCGGTGTAATCTTAAGTAAGATGGACTCCACCGCTAAAGGCGGTATGGCCCTATCCATACAGGCAGAGCTTGGCCTCCCGGTAAAATACATGGGCACCGGGGAAAAAGTGGAGAATTTACAGCGCTTCGATGCCAAGCGATATGTTGAGGATATTTTTGACTTGCATTAAGGCAAAGGGGCTGTAATATTTTAGAATAATAGACTTTATATATGCAGTATAGGTCTGAAAAGGGGCAATCTGAGCCCGTCAGTACTTACTGAAAGCGAAGCTTGAAGTTAGTACTGCTACG
>CAUSUG010000120.1:0-6596 GCA_963534765.1 uncultured Oribacterium sp. | reverse complement strand
ATGCAATACAGGTCTGAAAGGGGGCACGCTTTCGCTAGCTTCGCCCCTCCTCTATATTTTTACTGTCCGATAAAATGTATAGAGGTCTATCCTTCAGTTCTTCAAACAAAATAGCGATATATTCTCCGATAATTCCGATGACAAAAAAGAGCACCGCAAACATAAAGCAAAGCACCACCACGATGGTGGCATAGCCGGAGGGGGCGCCCTTTCTGGTTAAAAGGGTGTAAATCAAAAGCAGGGTTCCCAGTCCTCCACTGCAAATGGCCGCAAAAATCCCAAGCTGTAAGGGCAAATTGGAAAATGTAAAGAGGGTGTTTTTGGAAAACCGCCAAAGCTTACTTAGAGAGTAATGGCTTTGCCCCGCCTGCCTTGCCGCCGCCTCATAGCGAATGCTGGTTTTGGGAAAGCCTACGGACTGGACAAAACCCCGAAGGTAACGGACTTTTTCCCGGTAATGCTTCTTTAAAACCTCCTGCACCTTTTTGGAAATGCCGAAGAAATCGGAAGCATTTTCCTCAAAATGCACCGGAGAAACGTGGTTTAAAATCCAGTAAAACAGGGCGGAGGTAACATTTTTCACAAGGCCTGCGGAAGGATTCTTGGTGCGTACCATGGACACCACCTGATAGCCCTCCTCCGACTTTTTCAGCATTTCCGAAATCAGTTCGGGGGGATGCTGTAAATCCGCATCCATAAAGACCAGGAAATCTCCCTTGGCATGGTCAAGGCCTGCGGTCATAGCCGCCTCATGGCCAAAATTCCGGGAAAAAGACAATACCCGCACGTGTTCCTTGTCTCTCTCTGCAAAATCTTCTAAAAGAATGGCACTTTTATCCTGAGAGCCGTCATTGACAAAGACAATTTCATAGCCATAGCCCAGCTCCTGTAATTTTTCGCAAGACTGACTGCAATGCTGGTAAAACTGCTCCAAGCTGTCTTCCTCGTTATATACGGAAACAATAACACTACAAATCTTTTCCAAGTTCATCCCTTCTCTCTAAAACAATCCCTCATTGAAATGATTTTTCTTGAGCTCCTTATCCGTCCTAACTTTTTAGCCATCTCTGTTCAACGACTTTAGCAAGGTCTTTTATCCATCACCGACTTAAATCATTTCCTCGTGGCTAGGTACCTGCTCCTCTTTCTTGGGGGGTGTCATATAATCCCCATATAGCATTTTCAATACACTGTCATAGTCTGCCGGTACCGGAAATTCTTTTCCAGCAAAGGGCTTATACTGCACCGGCTCCTCCCAGCTGTATTGCACCTTACAATACTGGAAGTCCGGCTGATAATTGGAAAAATAAAGGAAATCCTCTCCTCTTCTTTGACTCTTCTCTCTTCGTGCCCCCTGTGCCCATTTGTCCTGCAAAGAAAAAAGAAAGGGCAGGGAAAGACATTTTCCCAAAGTGGCAAGAACCGCCACAAAGAGCTTTGCCATGGGAGAATACTTCTGAAAATCCAGCTTTCTCCGATGCCCCATGGCCAGGCCGAAAATCATCTGCTGTCGAAAACGATACAGCTTATCCAAAAGGGCATTTCTCGGGCAGTCATCTAAAATAAAGCAGTCCACCCAAAGATGATTCAGCTTTCCTTCGTAAAAGGCATCCTCTTCTCCCTCAACTTCCCGTCTTTTGCTGTTAAGATCCACAATACGGGGTACAAAGTCATAAAAGGAACGACCGTTTCTATAGCTGTTAGGCATCAGTAGGGCAAAGTTTTCCGAAAGTTCCTCCTTCGCCACCTTTTCAAACTTTTCCCATTCCTCCCGTAAAAAACAAAGATCCACATCATCATCCCAGGGGATAAAGCCTTCATGGCGAATGGCTCCCAGCAGGGTTCCGGAATCTAAGCGGTAGCTGATTTTATGTTTTTCACAAATACGGTGAATCTCCTCCAAAATGGCGAAGCCCCGCCTCTGCTTTTCCGCTAAATCCATACCCTACCCTTTCTACGGTTCTACCCTAAAATAGCTTTACTCTTATTGCTCCGAGGCAAAGGCCAAAACCTGTGCTTCGGAAAACTTCCGTAAGTCCTCTCCTCTGTGCCATGCCTTGTACCAATCCACGGTTTTCTCCACCGCTTCCTTAACGGTATAACGGGGCTGCCAGCCAAAGACTTTCTTTAGCTTCTCTGTACTTAGCTGTAAAAATCCGGCTTCATGGGGGGCATTGGGCTCCGCCTGATTCTCCCAGCTTGCATTCTCTCCCCAGAACTCCACAAAAAGCTCTGCCAAGGCTCCTGTAGTAATGGCATCGGAAAGCTCCGGTCCCACATTGTAATAGCCGGCAAATTGCTTTCCCTCTTCCCCTGCCTGTCTAGCTACAATTTCCAGATAGACAAAAAGCGGCTCCAAGACATGCTCATAAGGGCGGACAGAATAGGGATTTCGAATGCCGATAGGCTCTCCCTTAATGCTTTTTCGTACACAGTCCGGAATAATACGATCCTTTGCGAAATCCCCTCCACCGATGACATTTCCGGCTCTTGCGGTGGAAATCCGCGGAAGAAAGCTTTTGCCTTTTCCATAGGCGGAATCCTCGGAAAAGAAGGACTTCTGATAACTATGGGTTACCAGCTCCGAGCAAGACTTGGAGTTGGAATAGGGATCATGTCCATCCAGCTTCTCCTCCTCCATAAAGGCGTGTCCCTCCTGATCCGGATTCTCGTAAACCTTGTCCGTAGTAACATTTAATACGGAACGAACAGAGGGACAATGCCGTACCGCTTCCAGAAGATTCACCGTTCCCATCACATTGGTCTCGTAGGTTTCTCTGGGGAAAAGGTAGGATTCCCGCACCAGGGGCTGTGCCGCCAAGTGGAAAACCAATTCCGGCTCCGCCTCCTGCATCACCTTCCTTAAATGGTCATAATCCCGCACATCTCCCTCGATGGAATGCATCCCCTTTTCTAAGTTTAAGAGGGAAAATAAGGCTCCCGGCTCTTCCTTTAGGGCATAGCCGGTGCATTCCGCTCCCATCATTTGCAAAATCAAACTAAGCCACGCCCCTTTAAAACCGGTGTGGCCTGTTAAAAATACTTTCTTCCCCTGATAAAAGGCTTTTAATTCTTGAAAATGCATTTGTCCCCTACTTCCTTAAAGCTAAGACTTCCTCTGTGGTTTACTGATTTTACATAACGGCGGACAGCGCAATTAGCGGCTGCAAAATGACTTCCACCGTTTTTTAACTTGGCAAAAACGTCTTTGCTACCAACGCTTCCAAGGTGCCTTGCCGCTTGCCCACAGCTCTTCCAAAAGCTTCTTCTCTCTCTGGGTATCCATGCACTGCCAGAAGCCGTCATGATAATAGCCCATCAGCTTGCCTTCCGCCGCAAGATTCTGCATGGGACTTTGCTCTAAAATGGTATTGTCGTCCTGAAGATAATCAAAGATTTCCGGCTCCAGCACCATAAAGCCGCCGTTAATCACTGCGCCGTCCTTTTCTTCCTTCTCCCGGAAAGAACGAATCTGTCCTTCGGCATCCACATCCAAAACACCCTTTTGCTGGGCAAGGTTTACCATGCTGATGGTAGCCAGCTTGCCATGCTTTTTATGGAAGTCCAAAAGAGCCTCCAGATTCACATCGGAAACCCCATCCCCATAGGTCAGCATAAAGGGCTCATGCTTTAAGTATTTTTCCACCCGCTTTAATCTTCCGCCGGTCATGGTGTGAAGACCGGTATCCACCACGGTTACCTTCCAGTCCTCCGCCTCGCTGTTATGAACCTCCATGGTATTCTTTCCCATGTCAAAGGTAATATCCGCATTGTGCAGAAAATAGTTGGCAAAATATTCCTTAATCAGGTACTGCTTATAACCTGCCAAAATGATAAATTCCTTAAAGCCGTAGGAAGAATAATATTTCATGATATGCCATAAAATGGGCATTTCTCCGATTTCAATCATGGGCTTCGGCTTTAAATGGGATTCCTCCGAAATTCTGGTGCCTAAGCCTCCTGCAAGAAGAACAACCTTCATCTCTTCCGTCCTTTCTTTTTTTCTTTAGAGTATAGCACAGAGTCCTTAGAAAATAACAGCGGAAAGATATCTTTAAGGATTCCTTCCGCTATTTTTTCTGCTATTTTTCTCCCGCATTTTCCAAAAAAGAAAAGAAAGGAGAAAGACTAAAACTGCCGGTATAAGCCAGCCCATTCCGATAGAAAAAAGAGGAATATAAGAAAGAAGCTCCATCATTTTCTCATGAAAGGGAATTCTCCCCAGTAGCTCCTTCGGCAGTGCCTTGTAGGCATCCAACAGGGCAAAGGGCATCGTAACATACAGAGCGATTTGGAAAATCTTTTTTTCAAATCGAAAATGCTCTCCAATCAGACACAGTACAATCAGCACGATACTCATGGGATAAATAAAATAAAGTGCCGGTACGGTAAATTGAATGATTTTGCTTAAGCCCAGGTTGGAAATAGCGAAGGAAAAGAAGGTAAACAGCAGCACAAGCTTTTTATAGGGAAGCCCTTTAGGGAACATCTCCGCAAAGGCCAGACTGGTGGAGGTAATCAGCCCCACCGCCGTTTTCAGGCAGGAAAGGCAAATGATGATTCCCAAAAGCACTCCGCCAAATCGTGGAAAATAATGGGTGGAAATGGAATGCAGGATGTCTCCGCCATTTTCCTGCAAAGAAAAAAGACTTCTGCTGGCCGCTCCGGTAAAGGCCAAAGCGAAATAGACGATGGCCATCATCACCGTGGTAATGCTTCCGGAAATGATGCTTAGGCGAGAGACTTCCTTTCCGTCCTTCGCTCCCCGGTTTTTTATGGTCTCAATCAAAATGTTCCCAAAGGCCAAAGCCCCCACCACATCCAAGGTGTTGTAGCCCTCTAAAAGTCCGGTGACAAAGCTGTTTTTCGCATATTCTCCTGTGGCAGGAAGGCTTTGAATTGCCCCCATAGGATGCAGAAAGGCAGTGAGTAAAAGAATCCCCAAAAAGAAGAGGAAGAGCGGATTCAGAATTTTTCCCACATAGGTCAGGATTTTCCCCGGTCGAAGGGAGAAATACAGCGCCGCCAAAAAGAAAAGGAAGGTGAAAATCAGCAGCCCTAGCCTCTGATGGGCTTCTCCGATAAAGGGATAAAGCCCCACCTGAAAGGAAACCGAGGCGGTTCTGGGAATGGCAAACAGGGGGCCGATACAAAGATAAAGTAGACTGGAAAAAAAGAGGGAAAAACCTTTTCCCCCTTTTGATGCCAGTTCCAACATGCTGGCGGATTCCGTACGAGCCATGGCCACAATCGCCAAAAGAGGCATCCCCACTCCGGTAATACAAAAGCCCAGAGTGGCTAAACCAACCGTATTTCCAGCCTTCTGCCCAAGAGATACCGGGAAAATCAAGTTCCCTGCTCCGAACAACATGCCAAAGAGAAGGGAGGCAATAAATAAGAGCTCACGCCCGCTTACATTTTTCTTCATAGGATAAAAACTCGCTTTCACAAAAACTGTTTTGCAGTATATCCTACTTTTCCCTTCTCTTCCACTAATCAATATTCTTTTCAGATAAAGTTTAGGAATTCACTAACGCAATGGAGCGTCACAAGCTCGGCTTATGACACTCCTTTTTCATTTTAAAGTATTTTTGTTTACGGTGGAAGCGAAACTGCTTATAGGACATAGAAAGCTCTATACTATAAGCCGAAGCCGCCTTTGCCGTTGTTCTTATTATTTCTGGCAATGGGTAGGGCAGAAGCCAGACTGCTTAAGTTTCTAGTCTGGATATACACCTTTCCCTCTCCAATAAAACGGTTGACCAGGCCTTCCCCTGTGGTGAATCCGAAGGTTCCAGAGGCTACAGAAATGTGGTAATCCAGACTTTTATCCCAAGCCACCACATGGTCATTGTCGATGGTTAAGGGGCTGTCGGGATGTACCTCCAGTTCCAAAAGGTCTCCAAAGGCATTGACAAACAGATCTCCCTGTCCCTGACTTTCCATGACGAAGAGGCCGCCGGTGCCACCGAAGAACGCCTTTCCCAAATCCTGCATTTTCATGGCATAGCTCACCGTGGAATCCCCGGCCAAAAACGCTCCGGTATTCAGGCGGTACTGCCTCTCTCCAATCTCTAAACGAACAATCTTACCGGGAATAGAAGGCGCCACACCGATTCTACCGCCATTGGCCACGCCGACAGCCTCGGTAATAAACATGCTTTCTCCGCTGGCGATACTTCTTCCCACAGCGCTTAACAAACCGCCCAAACCGCCGCCGTTAGCGCCGGAATTCATCTTTCCCTGCAACTCCACACCTGCCATATAGGCCATGGAGCCTCTCTCAATCTTCACCCTTTCTCCCGGGTTTAACTGAATCTCCAAAATGGGACAATCATTATCTCCTAATATACGATGCTGCATAAATCCTCCAATCTGTGAAATAGGGTTTTCTTGTCGTTATTCCATTTTTGAACCTGACAGGAAAATTATCTTTTATTTTCAGGGGGAATTCAAGGTTTTTTATGAATACCCTTCTTTATCTCAAATACTTATTCTCAAAAAAGTTAATAATATTGGTAATGAATTCCTATTACCACTGCTAATGACCTCTTCATTTAGCTAATTATAGATTTTTCTCCAATATCTACATACTA
>CAUSUG010000119.1:0-6668 GCA_963534765.1 uncultured Oribacterium sp. | reverse complement strand
ATGGAAGAAAATATGCAGGGCTTAAGGAAGTGGATGTTTCAAAATGTTTACACCAGTAGTAAAGCTAAGGAAGAGGAGTGGAAGGTAGACGGCATGCTGAAGCTCTTATTTTCCTTTTATCAGGAGCACCCCTTGGAAATGGCGGAGGAGTATCGTTTTCTGCTAAAAAAGGGGGAAGAGGAAGGGAAGGAAGATCCCAAGCTCCTTTTGGACCGCATTGTTGCGGATTACATTTCCGGCATGACGGATGAATATTGCAGCCACAAGTTCATGGAGTATTTTGTTCCGAAGGCCTGGGAGAAGGACTGATATGTACTATGGAGAAGATATCGTAGAGGAAATCCGGCAAAGAACGGATATCGTGGATTTAATAGGACAATATGTACATTTGAAAAAGAAGGGCTCCAGCTACTTTGGGCTCTGTCCTTTTCATGGGGAGAAAACCCCCTCTTTTTCTGTTTCTCCAGGGAAGCAGATTTTTTATTGCTTTGGTTGCGGTAAGGCGGGGGACAGCATCCGTTTTATGATGGAGTACGAGAATCTTAGCTTTGTGGAGGCAATAGAGCAGCTGGCAGAGCGGGCAAATGTTACCCTTCCCGAAAAAAGCAGCGGAGTCAATAAGGGGGAAGAGGACCTTCGGTATAAGCTACTGGAAATCAACAAAAATGCCGCTTTGTTTTTCGTAAAACAGCTTCGCAGTCCCAAGGGAAAGCTGGGCTTACAGTATTTGGCTAAAAGAGCCTTGAGCGGAGAAAGCATAACCCACTTCGGCCTTGGTTATGCGGTACAGGAAAAGGATGCTTTGTATCAGCATTGTAAAGCTTTAGGCTATGAGGATGCTATTTTGCAGGAGTCCGGCTTATTTACCTTTAAAGAAAACGGTGTTCGAGATAAATTTTTTAATCGAGTGATTTTTCCTATTATGGATCTTCATCATCGGGTAATCGGTTTTGGGGGAAGAGTCATGGGAGATGGGGAGCCTAAGTACCTAAACTCTCCGGAAACCAAGCTTTTTGACAAATCCAGAAATCTTTTTGCCTTGAACTTTGCCAGAAGAAGCCGGGAATCCTATCTGATTCTTTGCGAAGGCTATATGGATGTGATTTCCATGCATCAGGCAGGCTGTATTGAGGCGGTGGCGGCATTGGGAACCGCCTTTACGGAGCAACAGGCGGCTCTTTTAAAGCGTTTTACCTCTACAGTGCTCCTTTGCTTTGACAGTGACAATGCGGGAAGAAAGGCTTGTAAGAGAGCCATTCCTATCTTACGGGAAAAGGAAATTCAGGCAAAGGTCATTTCCCTAAAGCCCTATAAGGATCCGGATGAGTTTTTAAAGGCGGAGGGGAAGGATGCTCTTATGGAGCGGATTCATAATGCCAAAAATGCCTTCTTGTGGGAGGTTGAGGAATTAAAGTCCGGCTTTAACCTGCAAGATCCGGGAGAGATGCAGGGCTATATGGAGGCGATTGCCGCCCTGCTTAGGGATTGCTTCTCCGACCCTGTGGAGCTGGAAAATTATTGCAAGGCAGTGGCCAGAGAACAGCTTTTATCTGCGGAGAATCTCTTGTACCTGGTACAAAAGGGAGAGGAAAAATCCCAGCTTTCCTTCGCTCTTTCCAAGCAAGGAAGACGGGAGGAAAATAAGCGGGAAAAGGCTTTAACAGACAATTTGGAGGAACAGTTTCTTTCCCTCCTCCTGCAAAAGGAGGAGTGGATCGGACCGGTTTCTCAATATATCAAGGCAGAGGATCTTAGGGAGGAGCTTTGCCGGCAGGTATTTCTATCTCTAAAGAGTGGGAAATCCGTACAGGAAATCATGGATAGTTTTCGGGGAGAGGAAGAAAAATATCAAAAGTGTATGGCGCTCTATCATGGAGATCTGTATCATTTGGATCTGGAACGGCAGGAAGAAGAAAGAATGCTTCTGGACTTTATCCGACAGATGAAATTGCGGGGAATTGAAAAGGCCATTGCAGAGGCTATGGACGGAGAAGAGCTTTCCCGACTGTTCCGGGAGAAGGATAAGTGGGAGCATTTCTCCGCATTTTCCGGTTAAAGAGCTTAAATAAGCTATATTTGGCTTCGTAGAGATTACAGTTTGGATATAGAGATTGGATTTTTTACGAAATATAGTCTTTACGGTGTATAGAGGCGAAAAGAGTTTTGGGGAAAATTATTTTCCCCCTAAAGGAGTGTGTAGATGAAGGGACTTGGGGCAAGAATACAGACCATGGTGGACTTGTATCCGGTGGTGGACAGTATTGCGGATATCGGCTGCGACCATGGCTATACCGCCATTGCCTTATTTGAGGCAGGAAAGGCGGAGAAGCTTTTTGCCTGTGATATCGGAAAAGAGCCCTTGGAAATGGCGAAGAAAAATGTGCGTTTCAGAGGGTTGGAGGATAAAATCAGCTGTCGCCTTGGAAATGGTCTGGAAGCCTTGGAAAAAGGGGAATGTAAGCACCTTCTTCTCTCCGGTATGGGGGGGATGCTGATGATACAGATTTTGGAAAAGCGAATAGAGGAGTTTGAAACGATTTTGCTTTCTCCCCAGTCTGACTGTGAGAAGGTACGACGCTTTCTATATCCCTATATGGAGCTTGTGGAAGACTGCTATGTGAAGGAGAAAAATAAGTTCTATCGTATTTTATTGGCGAAAAAGCGTAGAAATGGAGATAGGGAAAAAAATACTTCGGATACCGGGGCGAAAGTCCCGGAGCTTAAGGCGACAAATTCGGATGCCGGAGAGAATCACTTGGATTCTTCCGCTATTTCCAAAGTGGAATGGGAGTTTGGTTGGCTTCCTCTGGCAAAAAAGGATCCTGTTTTAAAGGAGCTTTTAAAGGATGAGGAAAGGCATTTGGAAGAAATGCTATTGAAGAATCCTCAGAAAGTCCTGTTGGAGAAGTTGGAGAGGGTAAAAGAGGGGCTTCAATACTATAGATAGGAGAAATACCATGAAAAAACAAGAGCTGATTTCCTTTTTGGAGGAATTTGCGCCGAAGCAGTATGCGGAGCACTGGGACAATGTGGGTTTTTTGTTGGGAAAGAAGGAAGAAGAGCTTAGCAAGGTCTACATTTGTCTGGATGTGCAGAGAAGGTCTGTGGAAGAGGCGATTGCCCGGTCCTGTAATTTCATTTTGAGCCACCACCCCTTTATCTTTCAGGGGATGAAATCTGTTACCGGAGATAACGAGCAGGGAAGATTACTTCTTACTTTGGCGGAACATAAGATTTCCGTCTTTAGCATGCATACCAACTTCGACAGCGTGAAGGAAGGGATGGGAGATTTGATTTGCTCTAAACTTTCTTGGAAAAAGGAGGGGGTACTTCAGGAAGTTGCTCCTTCTTCTGAGGGTATGTCTCAGGGGATAGGATTTTACACCAGGGTGGATAAGGCATTTTCCTGCGAGGAACTGGCGGCCTATGTGAAAGAAAAGGCCAAGCTTCCCTATATTGAGTACTTTGACAGCGGAAAGCCTATCCGGAAAATTGCGGTTTGTCCCGGTTCAGGAAAGAGCTTTATTAAGGATGTGATTGCTTTAGGTGCAGACGCTTATATCACAGGGGATCTGGGACACCACGATGCGGTGGATGCCTTAGGAGAGGGGCTTAGCCTCCTTAATGCAGGGCACTACGGCTTGGAGCGCTTCTTCGTGCCTTATATGGGGGAGCAGATTCGCCGACATTTTCCTAAGATAGATTGTGTGGAGGAAGAGGAAGTTTTCTTAGGAAAAATTCTGTAAAACAAAATAGAAAGGTCAGGGATGTCCATGAAAATTACAGCAAAAGGAAGAGTGGTAGAGTTAGAGGAGGGAAGTAAGTTTCAAGACTTGGTTCCCTTGTTTCAGGATATGGAGGAGTATCCCATTGTTTTGGTGCGCTTTGGAAAGCGTATTTATGAGTTGCATAAGAGAATCCCCAATGTGGATCAGGAATGCACATTTTTAACCTTGAAAGATAGTATCGGTATGAAGAGTTATCACCGCTCTGCCGTATTTATGCTTTTAAAGGCTTTTTACCATCATTGTAAGGATGTGCCGGGATTTCGGGTAAATATGGATTATACTTTGGGAGGCGGTTTTTACGGCTACCTTTCCGGAAATGTGCAGATTACAAAGGAGCTCTTGGAGAAGGTGAAGGCTTCTATGTTGGAGTATGCGGAAAAGAAGATGCCGATTATGAAGCGCTCCGTTTCCACCGAGGATGCCAGAGCAATCTTCCGTGAGGTGGGGATGCATTCCAAGGAGGAGCTGTTCCGTTATCGTATGACCAGCCGTGTTAATATCTATTCTTTAGGGAATTTCCAGGACTATTTCTATGGCTATATGTTGCAAAATACTTCTTATGTGACTTTATTTGACCTGCTTCCCTATGGAGACGGTTTTATCCTGCTTTTGCCTACTCCTGAGAAGCCCAATGAGCTTCCGGAGTTCTGTCCAATGGATAAGCTTTATCAGGTGCAAAAGGAATCCTCCCTTTGGGCCAGAAAGGTGGGAATCGGAGATATCGGTGCATTGAATAAGCAGATTGTTCAAGGGGATACGGATTCTCTTATTCTGATGCAGGAAGCTTATTTTGAGAAGCAAATCGGAAATATTGCCATGTCTATCTTTAAGGAGAAGAAGCGGGTGGTACTGATTGCAGGACCTTCTTCCTCAGGAAAAACCAGCTTTTCCAAGCGTTTAAGCATTCAGCTTTCCGCACTTGGACTAAAGCCCCATGCTATTTCTGTGGATAATTATTTCAGAGCCAGAGTGGAGGCACCCAAAGATGAGGAAGGAAATTACGACTTTGAGTCCATTCAATGCGTGGATTTGGAGCTGTTTAACAAGGATATGCTCTCTCTTCTTTCCGGAGAAAAGGTAGAGCTTCCCCGTTACAATTTCTTCACAGGGGAAAGAGAGTATAAGGGAGATTATCTGAAAATGGAGGCAGAGGATGTCTTGGTTATCGAGGGTATTCACTGCTTGAATGACTTAATGTCCACCTCCTTACCGGAGGAAAGCAAGTTCCGCATTTACATTTCAGCATTAACACCCTTAAACATTGATGAGCATAACCGTATTCCTACAACGGATGTTCGCCTGCTTAGAAGAATGGTAAGAGATAACAGAACCAGAGGCTATTCTGCGGAAGATACCATTTCTATCTGGAAAAATGTAAGACGGGGCGAAGACAATTACATTTTCCCCTTCCAGGAGAGGGCGGATGTGATGGTAAACTCTGCGTTGATTTATGAGCTTGCAGTTTTGAAGATTTTTGCCCAGCCTCTGTTGTTCCAGATTGAAAATGACAGTCCTGCCTATCAGGAGGCTAAGCGTCTCCTAAAGTTCCTGGACTATGTGCTTCCCGTAAGTCCGGAGTCCATTCCGAAGAACTCCATTATACGTGAATTTATCGGCGGTTCCTGTCTGCATGTAGGGTAAATCCTTTATCATACCACTCTAAGAAGGAATGCTTCTCTCCGTCGGTTTTTAGGCCCAAGATGGTATTGATGGACACATTTTCCGTGGAGCGGAAGATATTTTTCTCGATAAAGGGATTCACCTCCTTTAGGGAAGCAATCAGTTTCTTAATCTCCAAGCGCTTGGAGCTGGTGGTGCCGTCCACATGGCAGGAGCTGCAGGTTTCGGTGAATTTGCAGGCACACTGGATAAAGTTTAACTGGTTATAATTTCGCCAATGGATAATGTCTTCCTCCCGAACATAGTAGAGGGGACGAATCAACTCCATTCCTTCAAAGTTTGTGGAATGGAGTTTGGGCATCATGGCCTGGAATTGTCCACTGTAAAGCATTCCCATTAAGACGGTTTCAATGACGTCATCAAAGTGGTGCCCCAAAGCAATTTTATTGCAGCCCAGCTCCTTTGCCTTGGAATACAGGTGTCCTCTTCGCATTCTGGCACAAACATAGCAGGGAGAGGAGTCTATGGTGAAAACCGATTCAAAAATATCACTTTGGAAAAACTCCAAGGGAATCCCCAGAAGAGCGGCATTTTCCTCAATAATCTGTCGATTGTAGGCGTTATAGCCCGGATCCATACAGAGAAAATGCAGGGTAAAGGGGAATTTGTTGTGCCGTTTTAACTCTTGGAAAAGCTTTGCCATAATCATGGAATCTTTACCGCCGGAAATGCAGACACAGATGGAATCACCCTCTTGAATCAACTCATAATCATTGATGGCCTTGGCAAAGGGGGTAAAGATAGACTTTTTGAATTTTTTTCTAAGGCTTAATTCGATTTCCTTCTGTCGTTCCTCCTGTTTTGCGGCCTTCTTGATTTGCTGCAAAACATATTTCCCATATCCTCCCTCCAGATTTGCCACCTGATAGCCCCTGTCGGAAAGTCGTTCACCAAGCTCTCTGGAAAGGGTGCCGTATTTGCAGTAAAGGAGATACTGTCCTTCTATGGACAGGGGAATTTCCTCCCCCAGCAAAGTCTCTATGGGATAGGAGAGGGCCTTGTCCATGTGTCCGATTTCATATTCCTCTGCTTCCCTTAGGTCAATGGGGGTATAGTGTTTATATTCTTCCTTCTCCCAGGCTTCCGGGGAGATTTCTTTGATTTTACTCATGTTTCAGTCCTTCTCAATAATGTAATAGAAGTATTCTTTTTAAAATAATCACAGTATTCTTTTTAAAATACACCGAAGCAGTATAGCAT
>CAUSUG010000118.1:0-6716 GCA_963534765.1 uncultured Oribacterium sp. | reverse complement strand
TACGAACACCGGCTACTACGTCCTCTCCCTGTGCATTGGTTAAGAACTCACCGAATAATCCCTTTGCTCCTGTTCCGGGATCTCTGGTAAATGCTACACCGGTTCCGCAATCGTCACCCATGTTTCCGAAAGCCATGGACTGAACGTTTACAGCGGTACCCCAAGAGTATGGGATGTCGTTGTCTCTACGGTAAACGTTGGCTCTTGGGTTATCCCAGCTTCTGAATACCGCCATAATAGCGCCGTAGAGCTGCTCCTTAGGATCGGAGGGGAAGTCGGAACCGATCTTGGACTTGTACTCTGCCTTAAACTGCTCAGCCAGCTCGTGTAAGTCCTCTGCAGTAAGATCAACGTCCTGGGTAACGCCCTTCTTTGCCTTCATCTCGTCGATAAGCTCTTCGAAGTACTTCTTTCCTACTTCCATAACTACATCGGAGTACATCTGGATAAATCTTCTGTAGCAGTCCCATGCCCATCTTGGGTTGTTGGACTTCTCAGCTAAAACTCTAACAACATCTTCATTTAAACCAAGGTTCAAGATGGTATCCATCATACCCGGCATGGAAGCTCTCGCTCCGGAACGAACGGATACTAACAATGGATTCTCATGATCTCCAAACTTCTTTCCTGTAATCTCTTCCATCTTCAGGATGTGTGCATCAATCTGCTCACGAATCTCGTCATTGATCGTCTTGCCATCCTCATAGTACTGTGTACAAGCCTCGGTAGTAATGGTAAATCCCTGAGGAACCGGTAAACCGATCTTGGTCATCTCCGCCAAGTTCGCTCCCTTACCACCCAAAAGCTCACGCATGCCTGCATCACCTTCTTTGAAAAGGTAAACCCATTTTCTTGCCATTGTGCATCCTCCTTAATCGATTAGGGAAAATGGAAAAAATTTTTTTCATTCCCGTCATTTGAAATAATTGTCAGATTGTTCGTGATAAAATACGAAAATCATACCTCGTCATTATAAACAAGAATAAAATGATAGTAAAGGGAGGAAACAGGTAAATTCAGGTAAATTCAGCTAAATACAGCTAAATTCAGAGATTCCTCACAAACCACTACACAAAGAAAAAAATCGCTTTAAAAGTATAGGAAATGAACAAGAAAAAAAGAGCCCGAAAAAAGCAATTTTATAAAATCATTGCTTACCTTCCGCATAGTTATTTTGCGATGCAGGGCAATCTGAGCCCGCGGGTACTTGCGGAAAACAAAGGTACTGCAGTTTTTCGCTTAGTACCCCTGCGAAGGCGAAGTTAGCGAGAGCGTGCCCTGCGTGCAAAGTGACTATGCCGGGAAGTGCTCTTGATTCTTAATGATTTTCTTTTCCGAACTCTTTTTTCTATTTCCTATGCTTTAAAGCGATATCCCACACCCCAGATTGTTTCAATGTATTGGGGTTTCACTGCATTTTCCATCTCAATCTTCTCTCGAAGCTTCTTGATATGTACCGTAACAGTGGCAATATCGCCAATGGACTCCATTTTCCAGATTTCCTGGAACAGTTCTTCCTTGGTGTATACCCGGTTTGGATGAGCCGCAAGAAAGGCCAGAAGGTCAAATTCTCTGGAGGTAAAGGGCACCTCTTCTCCGTTTACAAATACTCTTCTGGCAGTGGTATCAATCTTTAAGCCTCGGATTTCAATGATTTCATTCTCTTCCTTACCGCTGTCCCGAAGTCTTGTATATCTTGCCAAATGGGCCTTTACTCTGGCTACCAGCTCACTTGCGGAGAAGGGCTTGGTCATATAGTCATCCGCTCCAAGGCCCAAACCACGAATCTTATCAATATCGTCTCTTCTTGCGGAAACCAGCAAAATAGGGATGTCCTTCTTGCTTCGTACCTCCTGGGTAATGGAGAAGCCATCCCTTCCCGGCAGCATCAAATCCAAAATCAAAAGGTCATAATTTCCTTCCAGCGCCTTCTTTAAGCCTTTTTCTCCGTCTCCCTCGGTCTCCACCTGAAAGCCGGACAGCTCCAAATAATCCTTTTCCAGCTCTGCAATGGAGGCTTCGTCCTCCACAATCAAAATTTTCTTCTTCTCTTCCATAAACTTTCCTTTCTTGCTTCTCTATTTACTTTGTCTTAATGGATTCTTGTCTGGGGAAAGCATTTTCGTAAAACAAAATGGATACTCGTCCCTTCTCCCAGTTCGCTTTCCGCCCAGATTCTGCCGCCACTGTCTTCGATAATCTTTTTTACGATAGACAGGCCGATGCCGGATCCGCCGGTTTCCGTATTTCTAGCGGCATCTGTTCGGAAAAACCGTTCAAAAATATTGGGTAAATCCTTTTTCTCGATTCCTTTTCCGTTATCGGAAATCTCCACCTCCACAAAATCTCCCGCATCGGAAAGTACGAAGCGAATCTTCGGATCCTTCTTGTCCATATATTTAATGGCATTGGAAATGATATTGTTCAGTACCTTTCTAAGCTGCTCCGGATCCGCAATCACCTCCACAGATTCTTCCACCAGAAAGTCCGTTTCAAACTGATAGCCCATAGCATCCAGATCCATGGCCACTTCCACACTGAAATCCTGAAAATATTCCAAGGCGGGCAACTGGCAAAAATGATAGGGAATCCTATTAGTTTCTATCTTAGCGTAGTAATTCAACTCATCAATCAGGCGATTCATTTCCACAGCCTTATGATAAATGGTTTGGATGTATTTTCGTCTTTTCTCCTCGGTAGAGGCTACCCCGTCCAGGATTCCTTCCGCATAGCCCTTGATAGAGGTAATGGGAGTCTTTAAGTCGTGGGCAATATTGGTGACAAGCTCCCGGTTTTCCTGCTCGTCCTTTAGCTTTTCCTCTTGATTTTGCTTTAGGCGAATTCGCATTTTCTCAAAGGCCTGAGTCAGCTCTCCGAACTCATCGTGACTTTCCGCCTCCAAACTGAAGTCCAGGTCTCCGTCTCCGATACGCTTCGCCGCATTTTTCAGCTCATCCACAGGCTTTACAATACCGTTATAGATCCAAGCGATAAAAAACAATCCCGCAAAAATCAGGATAAAAATCCCCTGTCCTATACGAAGAATTTTCAGAAAGGAGAGATAAAACAAAAGAATAGGCAAAAGGGTTGTTACCACAAATCCTACCGCCACACGTCCCATAAGTCCTATGGGTTTCATAGTCTCCTCCTTTCCGATAATAGCTTTTATATTCTTGACTACTTATGATACAGGCTACTTGTGATATAAAGACTATTTATGCTTATATCCGCTAATCTATTCTGCTCTTTTCCAAGCCTTATCTAATGAAACTTCGCAGAGCCGACACTCATCCTATATGCTTTTGGGAAAAGTCTAAGGCGGAGGCAATTACCATATCCATGTCGTAGTACTTGTACTCTCCCAATCGTCCGCCGAAAAGTACCTTTTCTTCCTTCTCGGAAAGGGCCTTGTACCGCTGATACAAAGCCTGGTTTTTCTCATCATTTACCGGATAATAGGGTTCCTCCCCCTTCTTCCACTCTGCACTGTATTCCATGGAAATGATGGTGCTAGGAATATCTTTCCCTTCCAAGTCCTTTCCGAAGGTAAACCACTTATGCTCAATAATGCGGGTGTAGGGGCTTTCTTCATCAGTGTAATTCACCGCGGCATTTCCCTGATAATTCTCTATAGGAAGCTCTTCCACCACGAAATCCACCTTTCTGTATTCCAACTCTCCCAAGGAGTACTCGTAAAAGGCATCAATAGGACCGGTAAATACGATCTTCTCCGCCTTTTCCATCCACATTTCCCTATTCTCAAAGAAGTTTTGAGACAGTTCCACGGGGATATCGGAAAGAATATTTTCCACCAGCTTGGTATAGCCTGCCTTGGGAATTCCCTGATATAGGGCGTTAAAGTAGTTGTTATCATAGGTTAGACGTACCGGAAGTCTTTTGATAATGGAAGCCGGAAGATCCTTACAATCTCTCCCCCACTGCTTTTTGGTATAGCCCTTAATCAATTTCTCATAGATTTCCCTTCCTACCAGGGAAATAGCCTGCTCTTCCAGATTCTTAGGCTCGCTAATTCCCGCGGCCTTCCGCTCTGCCTCAATTTTCTCCTTGGCCTCCTCAGGGCGGGTAACTCCCCACATCCGATTGAAGGTATACATATTAAAGGGAAGGGAATAGATTTCTCCCTTATAGTTGGCAATGGGGGCATTGGTAAAGCGGTTAAATTCCGAAAAGCGGTTCACATACTGCCAAACCTCTTCATTGTTGGTATGGAAAATGTGGGCACCGTAATAATGAACCATAATGCCGTTTTTCTCATAGCTGTAAACATTTCCACCGATATGATTCCTTTGGTCAATGACCAGAACCTTCTTCCCCCGTTCCTTTGCCTCTCTAGCAAAAACAGCGCCAAAAAGTCCTGCACCCACTACCAGATAATCAAACTCTGCCATCTATTCCTCCAATCTTGTCTCGACCAATTCACTGCTCCCTATTTTACCAAAGCTTTCGGAAGAACGATAGCGGAAAAACAAAAAGAAAGGAGGACCTTAGTCCTCCTCCAATCCCTCTAAGGTTCTATGCAATAATTTCTTCAATACCTGCATCTCCTCTTCGCTCAGAGATATGCAAGCCCGCATCCCCTTCGGAATGCTCAAGGCTTTTTGCTTTAGTGCCTCTCCCTCTGCACTAATGCGCACACAAAGGGCTCTCTCATCCTCCTGATTGCGAGAGCGTGTGAGTAATCCCTTCTGCTCCAATCTTTTCAAAAGGGGCGTCAAGGTTCCGGAATCCAGATATAGGGCTTCTCCCAAATCCTTTACCCGAACTTCCTTTTTCTCCCAAAGTACCATCATGGCAATATACTGGGTATAGGTCAAACCCAAGGGATCTAAAAACGGCTTATATTTTCTTGTTACCTCCTTTGCACATGCATAAAGAGGGAAACAAAGCTGGTTTTCCAGTCTCAAACTTAAGTCGTGATTTGCTTTCATTTATAGTCCTTTTTCGTTGATATAGCTTACTGCTGCAAGTCCTGCCACTGCACCGTCGGAAGCTGCTGTTGCCAGCTGACGGATAGCCTTGGTTCTACAATCTCCTGCGGTGAAAATGCCGGGAGTCTTGGTCAAGGTACTTTCCCCTGCAGAAATGTATCCCTTACCGTCTAATTCTACCAAGTCGGAAAATGCCTGATTGTCCGGCGCCTGTCCGATGGCCACAAATAAACCGTCCACCTTCAGGGTTCTCTCTTCTCCATCCTTGTTCGCCACTACAACACCGGTCAAACCTGAGGCATCACTTTCCAGTCTCTTTACGGTGGAATTCAAAACCAGTTCCACATTGGGCTTTGCAACCAAACGATCTACTTCCGCCTTGTCCGCTCTGAATTCGTCTCTTCTGTGAATCACATAAACCTTCTGCACATAGTCGGAAAGGAAGGTAGCATCCTCCACTGCAGTGTTTCCGCCGCCGTTTACCGCTACCACCTTGCCACGGTAGAACATTCCGTCACAGGTTGCACAGTAGGAAATGCCCTTTCCCACCAGTTCCTCTTCCTTTTCCACACCAAGGCTTCTGTTCTTGGCACCGGTAGCAAGTATTACGGTTTTTCCTTCATAGCTCTTATCCTTAGTCTTTACTTCCTTGAACTGTCCCTTGTCTTCAATTCCCTCAACCTTCTCAAAAGCAAACTCTGCGCCCAGATTTTTTGCCTGATTATAAAGATTGGTAGCAAACTCAAAACCGGAAATCTTCTGGATGGCCGGATAGTTTTCAATTTCCGGAGTGTTGATAATCTGTCCGCCGTAAGAAGCCTGCTCTAAAACCAATACGCTTTTTCCGGCCCTCAGTCCGTAAATAGCAGCGGATAATCCTGCTGTTCCCGCTCCTACAATGATAATATCATGCATTGTTTTCTTTCCTTTCTATGACTCTGCTTTTCTACAAGAAAAGGGCGACCGCAGTCACCCTCTTCTTCCCCTCCTTATAGAGGATATATCTTATGACCCAAACTACTCATCTTCCCTAAAGAATAGACTGCTTTCCTTCTTTAAAGAAAATATGCTCCGTTAAATTACTTTAAAAGATCTAAAACCTGTTCCTTCTGAATAAATCCTGTATTCTGCTTGTAGACCTGGCCATCCTTAAATACGATTAAGGTTGGGATAGCACGAACACCGTAGCGAGCCATCAAGTCCTGCTCTTCATCGGCATTAACCGCGTATACCTTAAAGCCCTGCGCCTCAGCTGCAATCTCTCCGATAATTGGAGAAAGCATCTTACAAGGTCCACACCAGTCTGCCCAGAAATCCACTAATACCGGCTCCTTGGACTGTAGTACCTTCTCTTCAAACTCTGCTGCAGTAATATTTGGTGCTGACATATTCATTCCTCCTTAAACAATTATAAAAGTAATTATTGATTTTCTTTACAGGTTTGATTGTACGCAATTAAATAGGATATGTCAAGTTTCCATTTCTAAAGAGTTTATAAAGTACAGAATATCCTCCTGTATAGCATTAAATTTGTAAGTCTGCATTATTTAGCATTCCTTTAAACAGGTCATGATACATATCTCTTAAAGACTCTTCTATTTTGGATATTGTAGATATTTTATTTCCTGCATCTTTCGAAGATGCTCCACAAAAATAAAAAGCTTCATGATTTGTACCATAGTCAATAGCAAGATATCTATCATGATACATTGTTCCTGCGTTTTTTATTTTCAATTGGATGTTGGGATAATCTTGTTTAAAGTCATT
>CAUSUG010000117.1:0-6728 GCA_963534765.1 uncultured Oribacterium sp. | reverse complement strand
ATATATAAGTGAAAAATATTTTGAAGTGTGTGGTAAGGTGTAGAAATCGCTTTTTTGCAGGCTTATCTTAGGAGGAAGTACTTTGTTAAAGATTTTTTTTGGAGAAATGGAAAATGCAATTTATACGCCCTCGATATACTTTAACAATCAATATGAGGATGAGTGGCTGGAAGAGGACTTGGCAAAGGCAATGATAGAAGATGTGGATCAATCTAAGGTGGTTAGTAGCCATCTTATTGAGAGTCCGGTATTGGGCCCCATTCCCCCCGAAAAGCTTTCCGGAGGTGTCAAGACTCTTTTGCTGATGGCTTTTGATGATAGTGGTCGTGTTTTTAATGGTTCAGCTTGTGGAGACAATTGCGCCAAGTGGATTTCTACCATTGGAACTCATAAAGATTTGACAATCAACCTTCATCACATCATGGATTTTAGTACGGTGGAAGGATTTTCCGCATTTATCATAAATACCGGAAAAATGACAGAGAGCTATGAGGCGTATTTAGAGGAGGCTATTAAGATTCCTTTGGAGGATTTCTAAAATGAAGGGAATGCACCACATTGTTATACAAAATAAGCGGATTCGCTTTGCATTTTCTATAAAACGAAATATTACCATTATTCGAGGGGATAGTGCTACAGGAAAAACAACGCTTTTCTCAATGATTGAAGAATATGGAAATCTTGGTAAGGATTCTGGCGTGCAGATTCAATGCGATAAGGCCTGTGTAGCTCTTTCCGGGAAATACTGGCAGGAGACGCTGGAAAATATTCATGATTCCATAGTCTTTGTTGACGAGGATAGCAGGTTTTTAAAAACTAAGGATTTTGCAAAACGAATTCGTAATTCCAATAATTATTATGTGCTGATTACCAGAGAGAATTTACCTGCCTTACCCTACTCCGTGGAAGAAATATACGGGATTCATTGTTCGGGTAAATATATGGACACAAGGTAAGTGTATAACTTGTTTTATAAAATTTATTCAGAGACTAATCCCGGAAAGATTTTGATAAAGTCCTTAATAACGGAGGATTCTCAAGCAGGATTTACCTTTTTTTCTCAAGTTTCCAAGACAAGGGGGATTTGTTGCGAAAGCGCAGGGGGAAAATCTAATATTCTAGGGATTTTACAAGAAAAACTGCTTGATAAAGAGCAGAAGGAAACTTTGGTGATAGCAGATGGAGCGGCATTTGGACCGGAAATGGCTCATATTTCTCAATTACTTAGAGGAAATGTAAATATCAAACTCTATCTTCCGGAATCTTTTGAATGGCTTTTATTGTATGCGGATATTTTCAATAAACCATTTATTCGTAAAAAGCTTGAAGAAGCAGAAAATTATATTGAGAGTGAAAAATACTTTAGCTGGGAAAGATATTTTACGGACTTACTTATGGAAGAAACAAAAGATTCCCCTTATCCTTATGACAAGTCGAATCTGAAGGATTTTTATCTTCAAGATAAGATTGTTCAAAAAGTGTTGGAGGCAATGGCACCAATCAGCTTGGCTAAAGAATAGATGTATCAGAATAATAAGGTTCTTATAAAGTCTCTAAGATAAGAGAATCTGATTCATAAAAAATTGCTAAAAAGTCCGTTCAATGCTATACTGCTTTAGCATATAAGATGTGAGAGAATATATAGGAGAATTAATTTTTAAGGAGATATCATGTTGAGAACAAGAGGATTTTTACTATGCCTTCTGGCATTATTTTTTCTGGTATCCTGTAAACCCAAGTACGGAGTGAATTCTGCCCCTGTTATGACTACAGCGGCGGCGGATCAAGTAATTCTTATCGATTTCGACCAGATTTCCGACGATGTGATAGAGAGCATGGATCCTGAGGATTTCCCTTTTGTAAAGAATTTGACGATTTCCGGAAGTAATGATACCCATATGGTGGAAGTTCATGCAGAGATAGTGGATAATGTCAGCAATGAAGCACTGACCATTTTCCTGGATCAGCTGATGCGGGAGATTTCCAATGCGGCGGCGGTACAGGATTTCCGCTATAGTAAGTCCACAGACGACAGCTATGGAAGTTTCTTCCAAAAATACGGCGTACACTATGTAATCACCAAGGGAGAAGAGACGGTGGAGGATGTCACTGTGCAGCCCGGAGAGAGCTTTCCTTTCACGGTGTAGAGATAAAAAATCAGCCTCTCGGAGCAAGAAATAGGGTCTTTCACTTTATTGCCCGAGAAGAAAAGAGTGGCAGAATTTTTTAGCAACAAGTACAAGGACTGTAGCAATAGGAGAAATCATTCTTCATGGAAAATACTAAGGACAAGATGTCTAACGAAAATATAGACAATCAAGATAGGGGAAAAGTACCCCAACGAGAAAAGAGAGGGCAGGGTTTTCAATTAGAGCATTGGCATATCATTGCTTTGGGACTGATGCTTTATGATTCCCTTGCCCTTAGCTTTTCCTATTTGATTGCTCTTTGGCTACGCTATGATTTGCGCTACAGCACCATTGATCCTAGATATATAGAAGGCTGGAAAGCGTTTCTTCCCTTCTATATCCCAGGCTCCTTGGCGGTTTTTTGGCTTTTAAAGCTTTATAAAAGTATCTGGCGCTTTGCCAGTTACTCAGAGCTCCTTCGGGTAAGCATGGCCACCGTCATTTGCTCCATGTTTCATATCATCGGCATCACATTTTTTTGGGGAAGAATGCCGATTTCCTACTACGTTATCGGGGCGATTTTACAGTATCTGGCAGTACTGGGCATTCGCTTTTCCTATCGTTTTATCCTGCTTCTTCGAAAGGTCAATAACAAGAAAAGTCATCATCGAATCATGGTAATCGGAGCAGGTTCTGCCGGGCAAATGCTGATTCGTGATATTCAACGCTCCGGAGAAGTGGACGGGGCTGT
Source organism: uncultured Oribacterium sp. (assembly GCA_963534765.1). GTDB lineage: Bacteria > Bacillota > Clostridia > Lachnospirales > Lachnospiraceae > Oribacterium. The sequence continues at coordinate 3,848 of CAUSUG010000117.1, read as the reverse complement.
AGTTTGTATTATCGATGACAACAAAAACAAGTGGGGAAGACTCATTGACAATATCCCCGTGGTGGGAGGAAGAGAAAGCATTTTGGAGGCGGTAGAAAAATTTGCCGTGGATAAAATCTTCCTGGCTATTCCTTCCGCTACCGTTTCTCAAAGAAGAGATATTCTGCAAATCTGTAACGAAACCACCTGTGAGCTGAAGAACCTTCCGGGAATGTACCAGCTGGTTACCGGACAGGTCAGTGCCAGCGCCATGCGGAAGGTTTCCGTGGAGGATTTGTTGGGAAGAGATCCGATTAAGGTAGATCTTAGGGAAGTATTCTCTTTTATTAACGGGAAAAAGGTACTGGTTACCGGCGGCGGAGGCAGCATTGGTTCGGAGCTTTGCCGACAGATTGCAGGCCACAGTCCTAAGAAACTGATTATCTTCGATATTTATGAGAACAATGCCTACAATATCCAATTAGAGCTACGGGAAAATTTTCCGGAGCTGGATTTACTGGTCTTGATTGGTTCTGTACGAGACTCTCGGAGAATGTTCCAGATTTTTAAGGAGTACAGACCGGAAATCGTTTATCATGCGGCGGCTCATAAGCATGTGCCCTTGATGGAGGACAGCCCCTGTGAAAGTATTAAGAACAATGCCTTAGGAACCTACAAAACCGCCTATGCGGCTATGGTAAACGGTTGCAAGCGCTTTGTGCTGATTTCCACGGATAAGGCGGTGAATCCTGCTAATATTATGGGGGCCAGCAAACGACTTTGCGAAATGATTATCCAGGCCTTTGACAATAAGATTAAGGCAGGACGGGTGCAGGACATCCCCCAGCTCTTTACCCATAAGGGCATGGAGAATGCGGATAAGGACGGCACGGGAGCAGTGTTCCAGGACATCCAGACGGAATTTGTGGCGGTACGCTTCGGAAATGTATTGGGCTCCAACGGCTCCGTTATTCCTATCTTCAAAAAGCAAATTGAAAAGGGCGGACCGGTAACGGTAACCCATCCGGATATCATTCGTTACTTTATGACCATCCCTGAGGCGGTAAGCCTTGTTTTAGAGGCGGGAACCTTTGCCAAGGGAGGAGAAATCTTTGTGCTGGATATGGGAAGCCCGGTAAAGATTGACACCCTGGCCAGAAACCTGATTCGCCTTTCCGGATTTAAGCCGGATATCGACATCAAAGTACAGTACAGCGGGCTACGCCCGGGAGAAAAGTTATACGAAGAAAAGCTGATGGCGGAGGAGGGCTTGCAGAATACCGCCAACGAGCGTATTCATATCGGAAAGCCGCTAAGCTTTGATATTGATGCCTTCCTTGGCAAGGTGGATGACCTGATGGAAGCGGCCTATAAGAACAAGGAGGATATCCGGGAAATGGTGAAGGATATTGTGGGGACCTATAAGCCGGCGGAAATAGAAAAGAGGAGTGTTCAAGAATGAAGTCATTGGATGGCATAAAGCCTTTTGAAAAGAAAGTATGGCTAAGCTCTCCTACTATGCACGGAGAAGAGCTGGAGTTTATGAAGGAGGCTTTTGAGAGCAACTGGATGTCTACCGTAGGGAAAAACATCAATGAGGTGGAGAGGCTGGTTGCAGAAAGAATAGGATGCCGCTATGCGGTTGCGCTTTCTGCCGGAACAGCAGTGCTTCATCTTGCAACAAAGCTTGCAGGGGAGAAACTTTACGGACAGGCAAGACCGCATGAAGGAACGTTAAAAGGAAAGAAAGTTTTTTGTTCCGACTTAACCTTTGATGCGTCCGTGAATCCTGTGGCGTATGAGGATGGAGAGGCTATCTTTATTGATACGGAAAAGGATACCTGGAACATGGATCCCTTAGCTTTAGAGAAAGCTTTTTCCCTTTATCCGGATGTGAAATTAATCGTACTGGCTCATCTTTATGGAACTCCCGGAAAGATGGACGAGATTTTGGAAATCGCCCAAAAACACAATGCGCTCATTATTGAGGATGCAGCAGAATCCTTTGGTGCAAGCTATAAGGGAAAAGAAACCGGGACTTTTGGTAACTATAATGCTATAAGCTTTAATGGAAACAAGATCATTACGGGATCTTCCGGTGGAATGTTCTTAACAGACTCTAAAGACGATGCAGATAAGGTCAGAAAATGGAGTACCCAGTCTCGAGAAGATGCTCCCTGGTACCAGCATGAAGAAATTGGATATAATTATCGGATGTCTAATGTAATAGCCGGTGTAGTACGAGGACAAATTCCTTATCTTGATGAGCATATTGCAAGAAAAAGAGAGATTTATAGAAGATACAAGGAAGGACTTAAAGACTTACCCATTACGATGAACCCTTATGATGCAGAGAATAGTGTGCCTAATTTCTGGCTCAGCTGTCTTTTGATTGATAAAGAGGCAATGTCTCCGATTGTACGAGGGGAGAGAGAGTATTTATATCAGTCTCAAGAAGGAAAAACAAATCCGCAAGAAATCATGGAGATGCTTTCGGCAATTAATGCAGAAAGTCGTCCCATCTGGAAACCGATGCATATGCAGCCGATTTACCGAATGAATGCCTATGTAACACGGCAGGGTAATGGACGCGGCCGGACAAATGCCTATATTGATGAGGGAGAAATAGTAGATGTCGGGGCAGATATCTTTCAAAGAGGGCTATGTTTACCTTCGGATAATAAAATGACGGAAGAAGAACAGGAGAGAATTATTGAAGTTGTGAAGAGAGTATTTCAATAAAGATTTATAAGCAATAAATGATTCTTGTTGGTATCTGAGGTGGAAAATAGATGAAGATCCTTACAAAACTATGTAAAGTAATTGTGGCTATTTCAATTTTTGCCGGTGGAGTTGCTTTTGTCATGGAAATACTGGCAATGAAAAATAAAAAATGCAAAGGCGTATATGAGAAGTTTATTAAAAGGCCTATGGATTGCTTTTTGGCTACTTTGTGTCTATTGATTTTTTCTCCTCTTATGCTAATTCTTGCAATTTTTGCTCGAATATTTCTTGGGTCACCTGTCTTGTTTGAACAGGATAGGCCGGGGAAGAATGGAAAAGTGTTTAAATTATATAAATTTAGAACCATGACAGACAAAAGAGATGAGAATGGACAGTTATTAGCAGATGAACTGCGTTTAACTGCTTTTGGGAAAATGCTCAGATCAAGTTCGTTAGATGAGTTGCCGGAACTCTTTAATATTATAAAAGGGGAAATGTCTTTGATTGGACCCAGGCCGTTGTTGGTACAATATTTACCTTTGTATAATCAAGAGCAAGCAAGAAGACACGAAGTTAGACCGGGACTTACCGGTTTAGCGCAATCCAGAGGAAGAAACTCGCTTAGTTGGGAAGAGAAATTCAAGTTGGATGTAGAGTATGTAGATAATATTACCTTTTTGGGGGACTTGAGAATCATTGCTGATACCGTTGTTCAGGTATTAAACAGAGAAGGTATATCTGATAATTCAGGTGTGACGATGAAAGAGTTTTGTGGGTCGAGCGAATGAAAGAAGTTGTTATAGTAGGAGCATCCGGACATGGAAAAGTTGTTGCAGATATTGTTATGAAGTCAGGAGATAAAGTCCTTGGCTTTTTGGATGATAATCCGGAGTTAGGTGATTTTTTCTGTGGATTTCCGGTTTTGGGATCTACGGACAAATGGAATAAGATACAGAATAAAAATTTCATTATAGCGATTGGTAATCCAAGTATCAGAGAAAGCTTAAGCCGGAAAATACAAGGTGATTTTTATACAGCGATACACCCATCAGCTCAAATCAGTCTTTTGGATGTAAAGATAGGAGAAGGGACAACAATTATGGCGAATGCGGTTATTAATAGTGGCTGTCTCTTATACACATCTG
>CAUSUG010000116.1:0-6756 GCA_963534765.1 uncultured Oribacterium sp. | reverse complement strand
GCCTTGGGGTTAGTGCTATAATACAAATACCAGAAGGAGAAGAAGATTAAGAATTCTCGTAATATTTGAATAGGATTATTTGAATAGAGAGAAAGCTCTTTGTGGTTGCCAGTGCCATATGTTTTAGATGCAGAGAGGTGATGACGTGATTAAGAAAGAGATGATCGCCATGCTTTTAGCTGGCGGCCAAGGCTCACGCCTTGGGGTTCTTACAAAGAATGTTGCCAAGCCGGCGGTTTCTTTTGGCGGAAAATATTCCATTATTGATTTCCCCTTAAGTAACTGTATTAATTCCGGTATAGACACAGTGGGAGTACTTACTCAGTATCAACCCTTACGCCTGAATGCACATATCGGCATCGGTATTCCCTGGGATTTGGATCGTAATAGGGGAGGCGTTACGGTATTGCAGCCCTATGAATCTCAGGAAGATACCGGTTTTTATTCGGGAACGGCCAATGCCATTTACCAAAATATCGCTTATATCGAGAATTATGATCCGGAGTACGTGTTGATTCTTTCCGGGGATCACATTTACAAGATGGATTATGAGGTTATGCTGGAGTATCACAAGGCGATGAAGGCCGACTTAACCATTGCCGCCATGCCGGTACCCATGGAGGAGGCAAGCCGTTTTGGAATTACCGTCACCGATGAAACCGGCAGGATTATAGATTTCCAGGAGAAACCGAAGGAACCTAAGAGTAATTTGGCTTCTATGGGAATTTATATCTTTACCTGGAAAGTGCTAAAGGATGCTTTGCTACGAACCCGGGATGTGCCGGATTTGGATTTTGGAAAGCATGTTATTCCTTATATTTTCCAGAACATAGGGAATGTTTTTGCCTATGAGTTCAACGGATATTGGAAGGATGTGGGAACCTTGTATTCCTACTGGCAATCCAATATGGAACTGATTGCATTGATTCCCGAATTTAACTTGTACGAGGAATATTGGAAGATTTACACACAGACCGATAATCCCGCTCCACAATTTATCTCGACCCATTCCCACGTAGAACGATCCGTTATTTCTGAAGGTTGTGAGATTCATGGAGAGATTTACAATTCTATTATCGGTGCCGGTGTAACAGTGGAACATGGGGCCGTTATTTCAAATAGTATTATTATGGCAAACACGGTGGTGGGAGAGAACACACATATCGACCAGGCTGTGGTTGCTGAAAATGTAGAGATTGGCAAAGATTGTGTGATTGGTACCGGAGAATACCAGGATTCTGTTTATGACAGCAGGGTGTATTGTTCAGACCTTGCTACGATAGGGGAGAATTCCCTTATACCCGATGGAGTTTCCATTGGCAGAAACACGGCGATTTATGGGAAGACGGATCTTTCGGACTACCCGGATAGATTCCTTCAAAGTGGAGGAGCGATTATAAGGGAGGATGAAAGACTATGAGAGCAATAGGAATTATTTTAGCAGGCGGTAACAACAAAAGAATGAGAGAGCTTTCCAACAAGAGAGCGATTTCCGCAATGCCGGTTGCAGGAACCTTCCGTTCTATCGACTTCTCTCTTTCGAATATGTCCAATTCGCATATTCAGAAAGTAGCTGTGTTGACCCAGTATAACTCCAGGTCGTTGAACCAGCATCTGTCCTCTTCCAAGTGGTGGGACTTCGGAAGAAAACAAGGTGGACTATATGTTTTTACCCCGACTATTACTGCGGAGCATGGAGATTGGTTTAGGGGTACGGCAGATGCACTCTATCAAAACCTTGTTTTTTTACAGTCATCTCATGAGCCTTATGTCATCATTGCCGCAGGAGATGGGGTATATAAGCTTGACTATAACAAGGTACTGGAATATCATATCGAAAAGAAAGCGGACATCACCGTTGTATGCAAGAACATGGATGCAGGGGATGATATATCCCGCTTTGGCTGTCTTAAGATGAATGAGGACAGCAGAATCGTGGATTTTGAAGAAAAGCCCGTATCAACTGATGCCAGTTGTATTTCTTGCGGAGTCTATATTATCCGCAGAAGACAGTTGATTGAGCTTTTGGAAAAAGCCCATGATGAGGATCGTTATGATTTCGTAAAGGATATTCTGATTCGCTACAAGAACATCAAGCGAATCTACGGTTATAGACTGAATACTTATTGGAGCAATATCGCTTCAGTGGAGTCCTTTTATCAGACAAATATGGACTTCCTAAAGAGAAATATTCGGGATTACTTCTTTAAGCAGGCCCCTGGTGTATACACAAAATTGGCCGAAACCCCGGCTGGGAAGTAGAATCCGGGTTTCAGTGTGCATAAGTTCATAGTGGCCAGCGGATGTATCATCAACGGAATAGTGGAAAACTCTGTTTTGTGCCGTAAGGTCTATGTTGGAAATAACTGTATCATTCGCAATTCGATTATCCTGAATGATGTGTATATCGGAGATAACAGCGTCATTGAACATTGCATCGTGGAGAGCCGGGACACCATTCGCGCCAATACAACCTACATTGGAACACCGGAGAATATCAGAATCGTCATCGAGAAAAATGAAAGGTATACCATGTAAAAAGGAAGGAGTATCATGGAGGTTACAGATGTACGGGTTCGTAAGGTTGACAAAGAAGGTAAGATGAAGGCCATTGTTTCTATCACATTTGATGAAGAATTTGTGATTCACGACATTAAGGTCATTGAGGGAGAAAAGGGCTTATTCATTGCTATGCCTTCCAGAAAAACTACGGACGGTGAGTATAGAGACATTGCTCACCCTATCCGCTCCACCACGAGAGAGTTACTTCAGCAGACCATTCTGGAGAAATACCAGGAGGATGCAGAGGAAGAAGGCGAAGGATTTTGATTTCGCGACGAAGTAAAATCTCACAAACCTGAGGCCACTAAGGACAATAATCCTTAGTGGCTTTTTGCGTACAATGCTTTACAAGTGCAAATCTTACGGTATTTTGTTTATAAATTTTCCTTCTTTGGTCGAAATGTAAAGATGGTAAGGAGCAATTTCGTTTTTTTTCTACAATGAATCAGGGAATTATGGATGCCTGAGAGTAGAACAAACTTAAGAAATATGTTAAAATAAATGCACTAATCTATAGAGGGAATTGAATAAAGAGTTTTCTCGGAAAAGGAGTTCGGAGAAATAGTATGAATAGAATAACAGAAGTTAAGATACGCTTTATCTACCTATTGTTTTTGATTTTTGTGCTTATCTTTGTGGTAGCCAGTTCTATGCGCTACTATGATAAGCTTGGATTTTATGAGGAAAAATTTGAAGTTTTACAATCCGGCTGGCAAAGAGTTTTGCCGGACGGTTCAAAGAAACGTTTATATTCTACCGGGGAGTCCGTTCCGGAGAAGGAGCTCTTAATTGAGCGACAGCTGCCCCAGGATGTTCCTTATGCGTTAACCAGCTTGTTTATTCGAACAGTGCATCAGGATATTACGGTGTGGATAGACGGTAGAGTGGTATATGAATTTAAATATGCGGATATCCCGCCATTTAATAGTAAGATTCCGCCTATTTCCTGGGTTCGTATCCCGGTACAGAAGGATCAGCTTGGGAAGATGATTCGTATTGAGCTGACCGGTAGGGGCAGAACGGCGGAGAATACCCTTGGAGGTATTTATTTCGGAGAAGACGTTTCCATTATTTGTGCCATTCTTTGGAAGAATGCTTTGCAGATACTGGCGGCTTTTTGCCTGATGTTCCTGGGAATTGGAATGTGGGTGGAATATATCCTGGTGGATAAAAAGAAGGGCGATGAACGAGGGGCATATTATACGGGAGTCAGCCTGTTCTTTATGGGACTATGGCTTGGTTGTCAGATTGATGCCAGACAGCTGATTTTTAACAATATATTATTGCTTTGGAATCTGGAGTATCTGTCCCTGATTATGATTCCGATACCGGCACTTCTGTTTATTAACAAAGTGGAAAAGGGTTTATGCCAAAGAGAGCTTTTCCTATTGTCCTTCCTTATCTTTATCTGTGATACCTTGATAATTTTTTCTGCGGGTGTAGGAATCTTTTCCTTTGCGGAATTAAATCTTCCCATTGACCTTTTGGGACTGATTACTGCAATCGAGGTACTGCGCAGCTTTTACATGGTTTGGAAGAAGGATAAGCACCTCTTTAGGGAGTTGACCTGGATGATGGGAGCCTATTGTACCCTAATCGGTTTCTGTATTATTGAGCTACTTTCCTATATGATTAGCGGATACGCAAATCAGGGAAAATTCCTTTCTATCGGAACCATTATCTTTGCCTTCCAGATTATGCATGCCCAGGGCATTGAGTATGATAAGGTACAAAATGAAAAGAGCAAGCTGGAAATTTCCGATAAGGTACAGGCGGAATTTTTGGCCAATATGTCCCATGAGATTAGAACTCCCATTAATACCGTTATCGGTATGAATGAGATGATTCTTCGGGAAAGCCGTGATGATGCGGTATTAAGCTATGCGCAGGATATTCAGGCTTCCGGACAGACCTTGTTGTCTTTGGTAAATGATATTTTGGATTTTTCCAGAATCGAATCCGGAGGAATCAAGCTGGTACCAAAGCCCTATGAATTGGCTACCGTGATTCACGAAATCAACAGTATGGTTCGCTTCCGTGCAGAGTGGAAGGGACTGCAATTTGAAATCATTGTTGATGGAGACACTCCAGCGGTGCTTTATGGAGATGCTTTCCGGGTACGAGAGGTTATCTTAAACCTGATTGATAATGCGATTAAGTACACGGAAAAGGGAAAAATTACTCTTAGCGTAACAGCAAGGGCTTTGGACGAAGAGGGAAATTCTCCTGTGCAGTCCAAGGAAGAAACCGGGCTCAGTACGGCAAAAGCCATTGAGCTGCAGATTGCTGTAAAGGATACCGGTGTAGGTGTGAAGGAAAGTGATCAGAAGCTTATTTTCCAGAAGTTCCAAAGAGTACAGTCCGGTTGGAGCCAGAATATTCAGGGAACAGGCCTGGGACTGCCCATTACCAACTATTTTGTGGAAATCATGAACGGACACATTCAGTTGGATAGTGTGTTTGGAGAGGGCTCCTGCTTTACAGCTTATATTCCCCAGTGGCAGTTAAACGAAGACCGTATCGGAAATTATGAAGAACGGTATCAGAAGCAAAGAGGAGAGAAGAAGGACTTTAATAAGGGCTTCATTGCCAAGGACGCCAGAATTTTGGTGGTGGATGACAATGAATTAAATCTTCGTCTGGTACAGAATCTTTTGAAGAGGACAGAAGTACAGATTACCTGTGCCTTTTCGGGAGAAGAGTGTATTGAGAAGTTAAGAGAAGAGAACTTCGATATTATATTCCTTGACCATATGATGCCGGGAATGGATGGAGAAGAAACCTTGAAGAAGATTCGGGAAAATGCCTTTGAAAACCGTTATGGAAAACCGGTTCCCGTCATTGCCTTTTCCTCCAATATGCTCCCCGGTATTCGTCAGAAGTACGTAAACACAAGCTTTGACGCTTATCTGACGAAGCCTGTGGATGGAAATGAGCTGGAGAAAACCTTGTATACCTTCCTGCCGGAGAATTTAATTCGGAAGAGAACAAATGAAGAATATTTTCAGACAGAATTAAAGAAACATGCTATAGTAGAGAAGGAAGAAGAAGAGAAAACGCTGGATCGAAGTACAGGTTTGCAGTATTGCATGCAGGATGAGGAAGTATATCGAGAAATCCTGGGGCTTTTCAGAGACAGTAGTGACGAGAAGATGCAGGAGCTGGAGAAGGCATTTGCAGAGAAGGACTACAGTAAATATCGCCTCTATGCCCACGGATTAAAAACAACATCCTTAACGGTTGGCGCCGTGAAGCTATCTGAAAATGCGAAAAAACTGGAACATGCAGCAAAAAGAGTAGTAGACAACGTAGAGAAAGAGGAAGCCGAGCATTATATTGCCTATAATCATGAGGCTTTCATGGCTCTCTACAGGAAGACAATTCAAGAAGCTAGAGAATACTTACAGTAGTCCGGGAGTTTATCCATGAAGAAAATTAAGCTTGTGGTATGTGATGATGAGCTGGTACAACGGAAATTTTTAGGGGTTCTATTGGAACGATTTTTTAAAGAACGGATGATTCCGGTAGAGATTTCTTACTATGGCTCCGGAGAGGAATTTCTGGAAAATAAAGAGCAGGATCTTAACCTTACAGATTTGTTTTTATTAGACATTTTTATGCCGAATTTAAATGGAATTGAACTGGCAAGGGAGATTAAAGAACGAAATGCTCCGGGGAAAATCATTTTTATCACAGGGGGAAATGACTATGTGACGGAGGCTTTTGAATTAAAGGCATTTTCCTACATTCAAAAGCCTGTGGAATATGAGAAATTTTCCAAAGTGCTTTCCCACGCCTTGGAAACCGTGGAAAAGGTAAAGTATATGGAAGTCATGGTGGACCGGGAGCCAGAACGGATTTATCTGGAAGACGTGGAATACGTAGAAACCATGGGAAGAAGGCTTCTCATTCACCTGCGTGAAGATGATATGGAAACCTATATGTCCATGAAAGCCTTTATGGATCAACACGGGAAGGATGATTTTTTACAGATATCCCGCTATATTGCGGTATCCAAGGATTGCATTCAAAGGATTACCGGGCGAAGTTTAATCTTGCAGGATGGAACGGAATTATCCATCAGTGAGAAGTATTTAGCTACAGCCCGGAAGGAACATACGGAATATTTGCATACTAAGAAGATGGCCAGCGTCTAAGAAGCTAGACATGGCCTCTTTGTGTGTTACTAAAGGA
>CAUSUG010000115.1:0-6833 GCA_963534765.1 uncultured Oribacterium sp. | reverse complement strand
GGTATTTCTTAGTTTATTACTATTTATGAGAAAAAAGGAAACACTTTATTTTCTATTACTTACTACAAAGGAGAAAGGATAAATTTCATGGGACAGATTCAGGTAGAAAGAACGGACATTGAGGGATTATGCATTATCACGCCCACTATCCATCAGGACAGCAGAGGCTATTTTATGGAAAGCTACAATGAAAGAGATTTTAAGGAGCAGGGACTTAATCTCCGCTTTGTACAAGACAATCAAAGTATGTCTGTAAAGGGTGTTTTACGCGGTCTGCATTTTCAAAAGCAATATCCACAGGGAAAACTTGTTCGCGTATTAAAAGGAAGAGTTTATGATGTGGCTGTAGATTTAAGAAAGAACAGCAAAACTTACGGCAAGCATTTCGGTATTACCCTCAGTGAAGAAAATAAAAAGATGTTCTATATTCCGGAGGGCTTTGCCCATGGTTTCCTTGTACTTTCCGATACCGCGGAATTTGCCTATAAGGTAACAGACTTCTACCATCCCGGAGACGAAGGCGGTCTGGCATGGAATGATCCAAGCATCGGCATTCAGTGGCCGGAGTTAAAGGGTACTTATGCCGGAAATGCGAAAAAAGACGGTTACACTATGGAAGACGGCAGTCCCCTTCTTCTCTCCGAAAAGGATGAGCTCTGGCTTCCTTTGGCAGAAACCTTTTCCTTTTAAAGCATGAGTATTCCTACTCTATTTACCTATACCGTTCCGAAAGACTTTGCAGATAAGACGATTGAAGCTTTTCTTCTGGAACAGGGCTATACCAAAAGCCTTCTTTCCGCCTTAAAGAAAGTTCATTTTTTTGAGGAAGAAATTGAGCATTACGGGATTGAAAAAAATGGTCAATGGGCCTTTACCGTGGATCATTTGGCGGAGGGCGATTGCCTGTCTGTCTACCTTCCCGCGGAGGAAGAGAACAGTGCTCCGCCCTATGATTTCCCATTGGACATTGTTTATGAAGACCGGGATATCCTCCTGCTAAATAAGCCTGCAGGACTTCCCTGTCATCCCTCTCCCGGACATTTTGAAAAGACTTTAGCCGGTGCCGTAGTTTTTTATCAGATGCAGAATACTTCTGCATCTTCTTTTGTTTGTCACTTTATCCACAGATTGGACTTGGATACCAGCGGTTTAATCCTTCTGGCGAAGAATCGTCTGGCGGCATCGATTCTAAACAAAGATATGAAGGAGGGACGCGTCCAAAGAAGCTATCTGGCTTTTTGTCAGGGAAATCCCGAATTTTCCCTTGGACATGTTCCGGGATTTAGACGGGTTCATGAGAGCAAAAAAGAAGAATTTGATTATTCCTTTGCCATATCTGCGCCTATCGCCAGAGTAGAAGAAGAAAAAATGCTGAGAACCGTGGATTTTCAAAAAGGACAGGAAGCCCTAAGTTATTTTAACGTCTTAAAATATTTCCCCGAAAAAAACTATTCCCTTTTGCAGTTTCAGCTGGCCACCGGCAGGACCCATCAGATTCGCGTCCATCTTGCCTATCTCTCCTGCCCCTTACTGGGGGATAGCCTGTACGGCAATAGTGAAGAAACTGTTTTTTCACAAAATATATGCTTGTCCCGTCAGGCTCTCCACTCCTACTCAATTTCCTTTATCCATCCGATTGGAAAAGAAAAAATGTTTTTTAAGCGGGAACTGCCTCCAGATCTATCCCTGCTCCTACAATAGGCAAAAAAGTGCTCAGAATATGTCTGAGCACTTTTTCTTTGGGCCTTAGACAGCCCCTATTGATTGTATGCAATTAAGCTTTTTTCTCTTCCTTTGGCAATACAATATTTAAGAATACTGCAATAATGGTGGCCAAAACTACAGGAGACTTTCCGAAAATCATAGTGAAAGAAGTCGGGAACAATTCCAAGGATGCAGGAGCCTGCGCAATACCCACTCCGATAGCTGCTGCAAGACCTACTACTGTAGTAGAACGAGCGGTTAACGGTTCCTGAGTAATCAACTTAATTCCGGTCATCGCAATGGTAGAGAATACAGTAATGGTAGCTCCTCCCAAAACACACTGAGGAATAGTGGTAAGTAATGCAGAGAACTTAGGGCACAGTCCACAAATCAAAATAAATACACCTGTAGTTGCAAATACCCTTCTTGCTACTACCTTATTGGAAATTACAATACCTACATTCTGAGAATATGTTGCTGTAGGAAGTCCTCCAAAGAATGCTGTAAGGAAGTTTGTAGCACCGTAGGCAATAATTCCGCCACGCAACTCATCATCACTGGGCTCTCTGTTAAATCCACCCATAGTAGTTGCGGTAAAATCACCGATAGCCTGAATGGAGTTAATGGCAAAAAGCAATCCAATGGAAATACAAGCAGGTGCATTGAAAGAAACACCGAATGGCAGGAAGTGAGGAAGCGCAAACCAAGAAGCGGTTCCAATTTTGTCAAAGGAAATCATCCCAAAGCCAAGAGCCACAAGATATCCTACAAGCATACCTAAAAGGATAGAAGCCAATTTGAAAATACCCTTACCAAAGATACTAAAGCACATTACAGCAATCAGAGTAATAAATGCCACCAGCCAGTTCTGCCAAGATCCATAGTACAGTGCAGGGTTAATGGTAATGCCTTTTTCTGCAAGAGTCTGCATTCTGTTTGCTACTCCGCCGGCCATATAATTTACCGCTGTTGGATACAAGGATAAACCAATGGTAAATACTACAGTTCCGGTTATCAGTGGTGGGAAAAATTTACGAATGCTCTTAACAAATATTCCTACTACAACAGCAACGATTCCACCAACCATCATTGCTCCAACGATAGCACTTACTCCACCGCCATCTTTGGCAATGGCCTGCATACTGGGAAGATAAGCAAAGCTGATTCCTAAAATCATAGGAAGTCCGGCACCGAAAACGCCCTTCTTTAAGGGAAAGAGCTGTAAGAAGGTACAGACTGCAGACATGGTTAAGGATGCCTGAATCAAGATAATTCTTTGTCCGATTTCCAATCCTGCTACATTAGAGATGATAATCGCCGGTGTTACACAACCGATAATCATAGCCACCAAGTGCTGTAGCGCCAAAGAAATGGTAGGTGCCACATCAGGCTTTCCATCCCATTTAAACAACTCTTCCATTTTGTTTTGTTCTACACCCATTTTCGCCCCTCCTGACCAAAAATATTTTTTGGGAACAAATTAATTTTTTGACTTCACTAATACTAGCTATTTTTTTAACAGATTACAACTTGGCATTTCTTACAGAAATTTTTTTCGTATTTTGTGAAAGATTCTTAATGAAATGCAAAGTATCCTTCCTCTGTTAATAATGCATCCATGGGGATATCCGTTTTCTCCATAGGAATCTTATCGTAAAGTAGCCAGGAAAAGCATAAACATAGCTTCTTTCCCTTGCTCTTTTCCAAGAATCGATCGTAGTAGCCTGCTCCATGCCCCAGTCTTCCCCCCCTTTGATCTGCCATTACGCAGGGAATCAAAGACAAGTCAAAGCACCAGTCCGTAGAAGAAGGAAGTTCTTTTCTTGGCTCTAAAATTCCATAGGTCTGGGGAATCAGTTCCTCCATACTATGAATCTCTACCGCCTCCATCAGATGCTCTTTTCCCGGAATACATCGGGGAACGCACACTCTTTTCCCCATCTGTAAAGCCGTTTCCAAAATAATTCTGGTGTCCACCTCCCCTTCCATACTCACATAGGAGAAGATCCTTTCCGCTTCCAGAAAAAAAGGAGATTGCAAAAGACGAAGATGGATTTCCTCATTGGCCTTATTCAGCCGTTCTGCAGGAATTCCTCTCTTTCTTTCCTTTGCAAGCTTTCTAAGTGCATCCTTTTTCTTTTTCTGATCCAAAAATGAAAAAAATGCCATACTTCCTCCTAAAGACAGTTCAACCCTTACAAGGAGAAAGTATAGCATGAATCTTTTTAATTATAAACAAAAATAAAATTTATATAAGCAAATTATAAATTGACTTCCCTATTTTATTTCGCAATAAAGCAGGAGAGCTATCTCTTTATTCTGTCACCGGAACCTTTGTCCAATCCAGCTTTTTCATGTTTTCCATAAGCTCTTCTATGGTTCTTCCCCTTACTTCCACACGTTTTACAGCTGTTTTTTCCGCAGCTTCAAGGTCCTCTGTTTCCCTTATCGCTTTTTCTTTATCGGAAAGTTTATCCTTGGAATCCGTCTTCTCTACCTTTCCGGACTTCCCTGACTTTTGTGCCTTCTCGGACTTTTTATCCCCCTTAAGTGCTTCCTTTTCCGCCGCTCTCTTCGCTTCCCGCTTTTCTTCCAGTTCCTTTGCTTCCCGCTTTTTATCCTGTTCCTCGGCTATTTTTCTGGCAGAGCTTGTGCTCTTCTCCAAGCTGGCAATCAGCATGGTGGTGCCGTCCTCTTGGGTTTTTGCCGCAATACTCTTGATGTCCTCCACATTGGTCTTGTTTGCGCCATTGTTATTGCCTATCCCTGTCTGCGCCATCAGCATAGACTTTACAGTCTGATCCAATGTATTTAATTGCTCTCTTTCAAATTTCTTATCCGTTGCCATTTTTTCAATTTCTTCATTACTTAGAACAACGGTAAATTCCTTATTGCTCTTTCCTGCTAAGGCATCATTCTCTTTTCCCTTTTCCGCAATACGGAAATCCACAAAATTCCGAGAACGACGCAGATTTTTCAGGTAGCTCTTCGCCTTATCGGAAAGCTGCTCCTCGGCACTTAATGTTTTCGCCTTTTCAGCCTTAGTACTTTTTGCCGCCTTGGCAGCAATTTCTTTAGCTCTATCGGAAAGCTCCAAGCTGTCTCTTTTCGCTACAGCTTCTTTCCCTCCTCTTGCTTTTGCAAGCTCTGCTTCCTTGCCGGAGGCTTGCTCATCCGGTTTTTGGCTTTCCTTGACTTTTCCGCTCTCAGCCTTGGATAAAATCTTGTTTTGGTAGGATTCCTTTCCTACAGCACGTACATTTTCCAGCATATTACCTCCTTTACTACAGCCTATTTTCGAAAAAACCAAAGTATTTCCAAAAATAAGCAGGTGAAAAACGCCCTTATACAGGGAGAAACATTTCTATACAGAATATTTCGTCATTTTCTCTTAAAAAATAAGGATATGGAGTGTTTCCCTCTATATCCTCGTAGATTATTTCTAAATTTTTGATAGCCGTTCTAAAAATGGCATAATTCAAAGCCTTAAGAGAAGGCATCTCCCTATATTCGCCAAAAGGGTTATAGCTCCGCTTTAGCAAATCCCTCGGAAGGAAAAGCTGAAATGAATCCTATCCTTTACCTTCACCAAAAACTCCTCATGGGTATGGGAACCCCAGCTGTCGTCTCCTCCTACTCCCATCTGCGCCTTGGAAAGACGCAGGATACTGTGATGAATCGGGGGAAGTTCATAGCCGTGACAAGCATTTTCAATTTCATGGGGAGTCCAGGGTAGGGCCGAAACATTCATTTGCCCCTCTTCATTTTCCGCTAAGAAGACTAAGCCCCTGCCCTTTTCATCGGTGATGCTTGCCAGTCGTACCTCCGCCTTGTTTCCTGCCTCCTGAGGGAAGACATAGGGAGCAAAATTATCCTTTACCTTCCTATGATAAATACCCAGTTTTCCCCCATGCTTTCTATCGGCGTAACAGTCCTCTTCTCCCAATCCGTACCAGGAAAAGTTTTCCAAATCCGCGTTTAGGGTAAAGAGGGCTCCAAATTCCGGAAGTTCGGAAAGCTGCTGAAGCAGGATAGGATCCCCCTCTTTCGGCAGACTATAGTCCAGACTCACGTTGATTTTTCCATCCAGAAAAACGCTGTACTGCATTTGACAGCTGCTTCTCGGATTGGTGGACAAATGATAACTGTAACGAATATGGAAGCAATCCTTTTCCATCTTCATTAGCACCTCTTGGGGGGTTTCCAACATCAGGCTTGCCTCAGGGCTTCTTGTACTTAAATACTGACTTGCGGTTTTCCACTGGGCATAGCGAAAAGCCATCAGATTTCCCGTGTCATTGTCGGTGGGAGCACTCCAGAAGTTAGGTCTTGGCATTGCTTCCAAATACTCTTTTCCTCCGTATCGGTACAAAGAAAGCTTGCAATCCAGTTCCGAAGTGGATTGGAATAGATTTCGATTCCGAATCAAAATCTCCGCCTCTTCCAAAGTGCAGAAGATATTTTGATAGAGATACTTCACTTCCTGCATCTGGGGCTTTGGATTTCTATCCCCCCAAAAAACAATGCCGTTGGCACTGAATTGAAAATCCGAAGGTCTGTTGGAAAAATCTCCTCCATAGGCTAAAAATTTTTCCCCGTAGCGATTCTTCTTCCATAAAATAAAGCTTTCCTTCTTTAAAATCCCGGCTCAGCTCTGTCCGAAGTTGCAGATCCGCCAAATGCAGCTTGGGCAGGGTATAGAGATAAACATCCCGGAAAATTCCGGAAAAGCGGAAGAAATCCTGATCCTCACACCAGGAGGCTGCGGACCATTTGTAAACCTGAACCGCCAGCTTATTTTCTCCCTCCTTTAAAGAGCCCTCCAGCTGGATATGGGCAGGCACCACAATATCCTCCCAATCCTTACAAGAATACTCCGGGCTCTCAAAATGCGGAATACTGTCCTCTATTCTTCTTGCATAATGAAACTTCCATAAGCCATTCAAACTTTTTCGCAGGGAACTCTTTCCCAGCTTTTCTTCTATAGCATTACGATAGGCAATATGATCCGAATGGGGCATAAGGACATTTTCCTTATACTATTCCGATTTTTGATTTCGTCATAACGAAACATAGCTTTATTACTCTCCATACGAAGTATTAACTAACTCTATTTTCTCGCTGTCTCT
>CAUSUG010000114.1:0-6877 GCA_963534765.1 uncultured Oribacterium sp. | reverse complement strand
GTATATATCGAGCTATTTTTCTTAAACTATAAGTATTTTTCAGAAAAACTCTTAAAAATACAGGAGGAATGGCTACCGCATTTTTAAGAAACAAAGACGAAGCGAAAGAAGGAGTGTAGGTCTGTAAGAGGGCAATCTGAGCCCATTGGTGTTTACAGAATGCCGGCGAAGGGAAGGACTGTAGAATTTAATAAGACGAAGCGAAAGAAGGAGTGTAGGTCTGTAAGAGGGGCAATCTGAGCCCGCCGGTACTTACTGAAAGCAAGCAAAGCGAAGCTTGAAGTTAGTACCGCTGCGAAGGCGAGGTTAGCGGGAGCGTGCCCGATTACAGACCTATACTCCTTCAAAGCGTATTATTACAACAGTCCCTCCCTTCGGAGGGGCGAGGTTAGCGGGAGTGTGCCCCGACTACAGACCTACACTCCTTCAGAGCCCCTTTGACATAAAAATACAGGAGCCATTCCCCCTGTAGCAGGGATAGCTCCTGTAATTACTTATCGTCCGATAGCCAGTAAGGTTTCCAAGGTATCATTCAATGTGGTCATCAGTCTTGCCGCTGCGTTGTAAGAAGAGGAGTAGGTCATCATGTTTGCCGCCTCTTCGTCCAAGCTGACGCCGGAAAGCTGATCTCTGGAATTATTGATTCCGTCCAATACCGCCTTGTTGATTTCCTGTGCATTCTTATTGGCATAGGAATCGGTGGCTAAAGTGGTGGATACATTGTTCATGTAATCCGCATAGTTGGTTTTGGTGTTGTTCATCTTCATCATAGGAGAAGTCATCTGCTCCAACATTTCCAAAACAGTATCGGTGGTGTCTCCTCGATTGGTAGCAGAAGCACCGTTTCTAAAGCCGTTGGTTCCGATATGGGTGGTTCCGTTTACCCAGCCTCTGGAAATTCCGATATTGGCTGCGGTAACGTTACTGGGATCGTTTCCACCGGCATTATCCTTGTTAATCATTAAGACATGGTTGGGGTTGGTTACGCCGGCATAGTTGGTGTTACCCTTTTTATTTACCTCGTTCATGTTCTTGGTAAAGGTCTCTGCCAAAAGGTCCAGTTTTCCCATATAGAAATCATAGCTGTAGGAATTCATTTCATTGCTGGCCTTTAAGTCTGCCAGGTTAATGGTTCCTCCGCCTCGTACCAAAGCACGCACATCGGAGGTGGAAAGCATATCCAGGCTGGCCTGTACGGATCCGGAGGAGAAACGAACGTCCTTGGTGTCTGTAGTAAAGGTATCTGCAGCCGCACCTCTCTTCTGGAAGCCGGTAAACTTCAACTTGGTATTAAGAGGTGCGTCAATGCTTCCTGCTGCAAGCTCCACCTTACCTACGTTGTTGTGCTTTCCGCTGGCATCCTGTAAGTCTGCGTCAATAGCACCGTTAACCAGGGTGATTTTCTTTACTTCCGTTCCGTTTCCGGCACTGCTGTCACGGTAAACAAGGTTTACTCTTACATCCTCCGGCCAGTCGGAACGTCCCTTTACATTTCCTGCGGAATCGTAGTTATAAATACGATAACGGGTTGTGGGAGGAGTGGGAGAGCTGTATTCCTCGGAGAAATGCTCCACTTCGATAGGAACATACTTGGACAGCTCATCCAGCTTTAAGTTTCTCTGATCCTGCAGCTCTAATGCAGGGTTTCCTAAAAGCTGATTCTTTTTGATTCGATTGTTTAAGTCTCCGATATCGCTAACCAAAGAGTTAATCTTTTGGATTGCACCGTTTTCGGAGGTGTTGGTTCCGTCAATCTTATGGAACTCATTCTTTTCTGCCTGGTGAATACTCTCCGCAGCAGAGTTCATTAGAGTTGTCATAGCCTGCACTCTGGACATTAACTCACCTTCATAAACAGGGTCCTGCACCTTGGAAGGGTCCTGCATATTGGTTAAGGAACGCTGAATGTCGTCAAAGGAGGAACGGATTCCGTTTACCTTGGTCTCATCCAAAAACAGAGAAAGAGACTTCAAGGATTCTCCGATAGACTCGTTATAAGAGGATTTTCCGTTTTGGGTACGGTATTGTCCGTCCAAAAACTGATCTCTTAACTGGCGTACTTCATCCATGGCCACACCGAAGCCTACATTTACATCGTTGGAATTCATGTAAAAGGAGGTTGGGTTTTCATAGTTAATAGAGGAGGTCTTTAGCTCTTGACGAGTATAGCCCTCAGTATTCATATTGGCTAAGTTATGCCCAACTACATCTAATTTTTTCTGATTCATCCGCAGTGCGGAAAGGGCTGTATCAAAGCCGGAAAAGGTTGCTCTTACCATAGTGTCCTCCTAAAAGGTTGTTAAAATTTAAGATTTCTAAAAATAGGCGAAAAAAAATACGCCTTAAGGTTCATTTCCCTCCGGAAGAGAAGAGTCTTACACCCTTCTATCCCGGAAAGATACTTCAGGCTGTCCCTGAAGCTGCTGGGAAATGTCGCTGATGCGAACCTGTAATATTCTATCGGCGTTTTCTCTGGAATGTATAAAGCGTCTCAGATTATTCTGAAGATCTGCAATTGGATTCTCCCAATCCTCCCGCAATTCTTCCGGAATCCCGGTTAAAAATTCCGTCATGGAACGAGGGGCAAATCCACATTCTTTCTGTAACTTTACTCTTTTTTGCTCTAGGCCTCGAAAACGAAGCAGAGTGGGTTGTGCTTCACTGACCAGTCGGGTTAACTCCTCCAAATCATTTTTAGATGCGGAGACAGTTAAGGAATCCTCCAAGTCACATAAAGCAGAAACAAGAGAGGAAAGCTCCGAAAATACGGGCAGGAGCTGTTCCCACTTTTCTCTGTTGGAAATATTCATCATTCTTCCTCTGTATTAATCTTTATATCCTAACATCTTCTCAGCGATACGCTGTGCATTAGGACGATAGGTTCCTGCCTGAACTTGCTGATGAAGTTCTGCTACTCTTTTGTCAGAGGCACTTACGCGAAGAGAGTCGTTGGTAGCTTTAGACAAAGCTGCTGCAAAGCTTCTGTCGTCTACAACGTTTCCCTTAGAAAGGGACAATCTGTCTACATCCGCTTTCTGTGTAGCTTCTACCTGGTCTACCGGCTTCTGTGGTAGTGCTGCCTGACGAGTTTGATAATCTACTCGAGTGTTAAAATCAGGTCTGATAGAAAAGTTCATTTTTTGTCCTCCTGGGTTTTCCCGTTAAATGGCTCCAAGTTTCTTCCTTGCATATCAGAAACTCTTGGGGTATACTTCCCTTCACAAGAAAAATTTTATGAATGAAACCCCTTCTTCCTCTACTATATCGGCGAGTTTTTTGTCGATATAAGGAATAGTCCATTAAAATTGCAATTTTTTTGAAATCATTTTATTTTACATCCAAGGAGGGAAAATGGCAAACATTTTACAGGTAAGTTCTTCCCCGATTACCCCGGATCCATCGATTAATCAGAGAATATCGCAAGATCCTTCTATAAAGAATCCGGTTTCCCCGGGTACGGTGAATCGTGCAGACGGTCAGAATACCGGACAAACCGGCACCGCTACCGGAGAGGGAAGCTTTTCCGGCGTAGATTTTGAAGGGAATTATGCCGCCTTTTTAAAGGAGCTTTCTCAAACGGCGAATCTTCCTAAAGCATTGGAGACGGTGCTTTTTGGTGACGGCGCTCTGGCGCTTTCCCAGGAAAAGGGAGAAATCGGTCAGGTAATGGAAGAGCTTTTCTCTTCTATGGAGATGGAAAGCCCTGAGGATTTGAAAACATTTTTACAGGATCAGCAGAAGGCTCAGATTAAATTTTCCGGAAATCTCTTTAATAATTTAAGAGGAATGTTAAGCAGCAATATTTCTCCTTCCTTAAAGAATGCGATTTTGAATTTCGGAAAGACCTATAACGACTTCGCGTCTTCCGGACATTTTCTGCAGCAGATGGAAACCATTGCGGGAGATATTGATAAGATGCTGCTTCCCTCCTTTCAGGGAGAGTTTGAGGACCTGCTGTCCCAGCTTAATTTTCAGGCTGAGCCGGGAAAGACGGAGGAAAATACTTCCTTAATTAATAATCAGATTATTCCTTTCATGTCCAACTACATTTCCAGAACCCATGACTACGGGGCAGTGAGAAATGCAGTGGTGATGTTTATTTTGTATGCGGTTAAGTATGAAAACGGCTCCGAGGAGCTTTTGGCAAAGCAAAAGGATGCTTTGATGAATAATCCGGACTTCCGTCTTCTGTTTAAGGGAAATCCGGAGGAAGCATTTAAGGAGCTCGTAGATCAGGTTAAAGGGCAGGAGGACAATGCCTTCCCCAAGCTCTTTACGGATTTTTTAAAGGCCGGTGCGGAAGGAAAGGCGGGAACGGAAAATATTTCCCATTTCCAGGAGGTTTTGCACGGTTTGCTGGTCAATGAAAGTGTATATATGCCCCTGCAACATTTGGTGATGCCCTTCCGTTACGATGACAAGGATGTGATGAGCGAGATGTGGGTGGAGCAGGAAGCAAAGGACGGTGCCGGCGGAAAGCTGACCAAGATGCTTTTGAAGTTCAACATTCAAAGCCTGGGTAATTTTGAAATCATTTCCGGTATTTCCGATATGCGAGTGGATTTACAGCTCTTTATGCCGGAGGAGCTTATGGATAAGCAGAAGGATGTGGAGGACGTGCTTTCCCATATTTTAAGAAGAAACGGACTTTCCGTAGCGAATCTGGGGGTATATCAAAAGACCAGAGACTTCCGAATTCAGGAAGTTTTCCCAGAGATTAAGGAAGCGGAGAAGGGCTTAAACGTAAGGATTTAAGGCAAAGTAGAGTAAACTTCAAGGAAGGATTATCGAGCCTTTTTTGTTATGAGCCGTAAATTTAAGTGTAAGGATTTTGTTAAGGAAAGGTCCTTTTCAAGGATGAAAAAACTGTCGATAGAATACTATCTTCAGGAAATAAAGGAGAGAAAGTGGCAGACTTTAGTAAGATAATGGAGAAAAAGGCGGCAGCCTTAAAGTATGATAATGAGAAAAACGGCGCCCCTATGATTGTGGCGGCCGGTATGGGCCACATGGCGGAAAAAATCACGGAAACCGCAATGAAGTCAGGCGTCCCCGTCTATGAGGACGACAGTTTGGCTTCTCTTCTTACCCAAATGAAACTGGGGGCAGAAATTCCTGAGGAATTGTTTCAGGCGATAGTGGAGATCTATATCTATTTCCTCGGCTTTACCGGGGATCCGGAGAAGGATCGGGCAGAACGGGAACGAAGAAGGGAAGAACGAAAAAACAATCTCTCTTCTTAGTTTCTAAGAAGAGGAGTAATCATGAAGGATAAATTTTTGCATTTTTTGGAAAAAGGGATAGCTCTCGCAGGACTATGCCTTTTTTTCTTGTATTTTAGTGGCGTGGTGAGCTTTGCCGCCTCTAAACCGATTAACAGTATTCATATTCAGATTTACTCAAAGCTTGAGTCCGGAGACAGTCCCGGAGAAATTTTAATCGAAAAGGCTGAAATTCAAAAGCATGAGGTAACCGTAAGGGGAAAGAGTTCTCTTTTTACAATTACCGCCGCAGAATGGGGAGGACAGAATAAGTCCAACGTAAAGGTGGGAGAGGAATTGGAATTGCTTCTTACCCTAAGCCCTACCGATGTGACCGATAATTATTTTCTGGCTTCTTATCGTGCTAGCTCCTTTCATATTACGGGGGGATATTATGTTTCCGCGAAAAGAGAGGGCGATGATCTGGTTTTGACTTTGAAAATGAAGGCCGTGGAAGGAGCCTATGACGCCCCGGTTTCCGTGGACTGGAATGAGAAAAGTCTGGGATCCGTTCGCTGGCAGCCGGGAGAAGTGGATTCCGGCGTTTATTCGGTTCAACTTTTTCGAGACGGCAGCAGAATTCACGAAATAGAAAAGCTTTCCGGAAATCAGTATAATTTTTATCCCTATATGACCAAGGCCGGACGCTACATGGTGAAGGTAAAAACCTTGGTGAAGGATGCCAAGGAAAGAAAATATGCCAGAGGCAGCGGCTATACCGAATCCTCCGATTTGAAAATTCGAGACAGGGATGTTTCGGACGGTAAAGGAAAAGAAGGAGAGAAGGTTCAAGCGGGGACGGAGAAAAAAATCGGTTGGGAGGAAACGGACGGAAGCTATATTTTCCGCCTGCCCAGCGGAGAGCTCTATAAGGGCTGGGGGAAAATTGACGGATACTGGTACTATTTCCAGCCGGACGGCAAGATGGTGAAGGGCTGGCAGAAAATCCAGGACAAATGGTATTTCTTCCAGGAAAGCGGAGCCATGGCTGTGGGCTGGGTGAAGGATCAGGATCAGTGGTATTATCTGATTCCGGAGACGGAGGCAGCCAACGGTCAAGTGGCAGGAGAATTATTTGCCGGAGACTGGAGAGTCATCCAGGGCAGATATTATTATTTTGAAGCCGACGGAAAGATGCACACCGGCTGGCTGTTCTGGCAGGGAAGATGGTATTACTGCAATGAACTGGACAACAGTTTATTGGGAGTAATGTTTACCGGCTTCTTGACCAGAAATGAAAAGACCTATTATTTAAACAGCAACGGTGCCATGGAAACCGGTTGGCAGAAAATTGACGGGGATTGGCGCTATTTCCAGGAGGAGAGCGGAGAAATGCTGAAAAATACCTCTGTGGGCGGTTTTCCTTTAAATGCAGACGGCATTTTCCTGCAGGGAGAATTTGGAAGATAAAAGGACATTTTGTCAACTGATTATTTTAGCTTATATCACCTTTATGCCCCAATCAAAAGTTTTTGCAAAAACGTATTTTGCAAAAAATGAACTTTTTTGCCGATAATTAAGAAAACAGAATTGTGTATTTGGCGAAAAAGAAGTATTATGGTAATTGGAAGAAAGTTTTTTCAAGAATAGTGAAGAATATTCAAGAATCATTGTAC